>JAWVYP010000242.1:0-4075 GCA_033722655.1 Akkermansiaceae bacterium
GAGCGCCTCACCGGTCCGGCCATCTACGACAACATGGGCCGCCAAGACCTGACCGCCGACGTCAACTTCACCGACCTCATCCATTGGAGCCGTCCATGGCTGAGCGAGAGCAAGCTCACGGATCTCGCAAACTTCCTGGCCGACAGCGGAGCAGAAAAAAGGCTCCTCGACCCAGATGGGGCCGGAGGAGCCTTCAAGGCGTTGGAACAAAAGATTTAGTCGCGATCGTCGCCGCGATTGAGAATGCGCTCCTTGACCTCGTCAGAGAGTGCGGTCGTGGACTCGACATAGGCCTTGGCCGCATCCGGGTCGTCCCGCATCCAACGGGAGGTCATCCAGCCAATGGTGCGGTTGCGGTCGCGCTCACTGCTGATGGACTCGGCCACTTGAATGTTTTCGGAGACCTCCGCCCCGCTGTTGCTCCACAGGTAGGAGCGCAGCGCGCGGTCGCGCACATCGCCCTCTTCCAGGCTCATGGTATAGTTGAGCGCCTCTTGCGGATCCTTGGCGACCCATGCGGGAATCAACTCGCGCATGCTGCTCTCTTGAGCATCGGCACTGGCGTTGGTGGCAAGAAACTCGGCAGCAGCCTTTGGATCTTCGTTTGCCATCGAGCCAATCACGTTGCGAACCGCACGATCCTTGGAGTCACCGGCCTCCATGCTCGCCACTTGAGCGGCGGCGGCAGAGGGGTCGGTGCGGGCAAGACCGGCAATCGCAGCTGCCATCGCGGAGCCTTGTTGGTCCGCGGGCAGAGTCGCAATCCACGATTTGGCGGCAGCGAAGTCCTTCGCGCCGTAGGATTCAGCAATGCTGTTGTAGGAGCGACCGGCCACTTCAGGATCAATGTCCTTGAGCATGCCGGCGGCTTTCATTGGATCTTCGCGAGCCACTTCACCGATCACGGAAGCCAAAGCATCGTCCTTGCCGCGCTCCTGGCTGTTGGCCCACCTCAGTGCCGCATCGGGATCCTGCTTGGCCCACTCGGCGGCAATGATGCCGGTGGCACTGGTGCCGCGCATGCCGCGGCCGCGGCCTCCCATGTCCATCATGGCGAACTCGCGGGGGTTCTCGTCGTAGTATTTGGCGGCATTGGCCGGATCGACACTGGCCCAGCTTTGCAGCACCGTGGGCTTCACGAACATGCCCGTCATGCCCATGCTATTGGTGTATTCCATGGCCGAATAGGGCTCTTTCTCACCCCATTGGCCGAAGAGGAGAATGGAGGCCATGATGCGCTCGCCCATGGGCAGGTTCTCGAGTTTGCCAGCTTCCTCCTCCAGCTGCTCAACCGACAGACCGCCGTAAAACTGGATCAGAGCCTGAATGCGGTTGCCGGTACTGGGCAGGCGAGCAATTTCGTCGTAGCTGTTGAGGCGGCGCATGCCGGAACGGAAGTCACTGCCACCAAAACCGGAGCCCGAAGCACTGCCGGCACGGGGGCCGAGCTGCCGGGCGGAACTTTGCTCTGGATCATCACCGCCACCTGCGGTGTTGGAGCCGATGAGGTAGCCACCGCCGACTCCGACGGCGAGAGCGGCAGCGATGAGAATGGCAGATTGGTTCATGGGGTATGGGGGTTTGGGATGAATGCAGTGTTGTCCAACAGTGGAATGGGCGCGGATTCAACCCGGCATTTGGGCATGGGTTGCAATCCAAACAAAATTTGGATGCAGAACAAGCGACAAGCCCGTCTCCCTGCGTCTAAATCTTCTGGAATTCAGGCAGATTGGCCACGTGGACCGCCTCTCCTGCCCAGCCGTGACGGTGCAATCCCGTCAGCGCTCGCCCCAGTCCGGGAATCCACAGGCCCTCCCGCACCAACTGCCGCCCATCGCGCCCGAAATCCGCCCGTGGCAGGACGCGTTCCGCCAAATGGAAGCAGATCCAGGCCCGCCAGCGCCGCGGTTCGGGCCGGGGCCCACTCATCCGGCTGGCCAGATGCTGGAAGTGGCGGACCGGGTCGCCACTGAAGCCTTCCGCCCCATCGCGGATCTGATTCAGCATCCAAGCCAGAGCCGACCAGGGATCCATGTCATCGCCCCACCACGCCTGGCCTTCAATGTCGGCCATCCAGGCCTTGTTGATCTGCAGCATGGCCTGGGCCGGCTTGCCCACCAGCCACAGCGACTGAGCCAACCCCAGCGCATCCCGATAGAAAGCCGGGCCCTTGTTTGCGCCGTGGCGCCGGGTCACCGAAAAATCGAGCACGCCTTTCACTTCGGGCAGGTAGGGGCAGGAATTTGGACCAACAGGCATGGTCCTCTTTAGCCCAGCAAGCAGGAACTAGGAACCAAGAATTGGGAACGGTGCGGTGCAGTCCGGTCCGGTCCGGCGTCGCCCTGTGGGCGATGCCGGGACAAGCATTCTGGAAGACAAGCGTTTTTGGTTTGAGTCTTGCATGAGATGGCCAAATCCATTTCCTTCCGCGGCCATGAGCCAGACCAAAGGAAATGTTCTCGTCGCCCAGGGCGGCGGCCCCACCCATGTGATCAACCAGAGTGCCGTCGGCGTGGTGCTCGAAGCCCGCAAGCACGAGCAAGTCGGTTCCATCTACGGCGCCCTGCGCGGCGTGAGCGGCATTGTCAACGAGGACTTCATCGATCTTACCGATGTGGCCGAAGAGAAGCTCGAAAAGATATCCCACACCCCCTCCTCCGGCCTCCTCTCCACCCGCGACAAACCCAACGCCGAATACTGCGAGCGCATGTTCAAGGTCATGCAGGCCCACGACATCCGCTACTTCTTCTACATCGGCGGCAATGATTCCTCGGACACCGTGCGCATCGTCGGCGAACACGCCAAGGCCGCCAACTACGAGCTGCACGCCATCCACATTCCCAAGACCATCGACAACGACCTCACCGAAAATGACCACTGCCCCGGTTTCGGTTCGGCCGCGCGCTTCGTCGCCTCCGCCTTCATCGGCGCCGGCCTCGACAACCGCGCCCTGGGCGGCATCTACATCGGCATCGTGATGGGCCGCCACGCCGGCTTCCTCACCGCCGCTTCGGCCATGGCCAACAAGTATGAGGACGACGGCCCCCACCTCGTCTATCTGCCCGAGCGCGCCTTCGATCAACAAAAGTTCCTGGCCGACGTTGAACGCATTCACAGCCAGCACGGCTTCTGCTCCATCGCCATCTCCGAGGGGATCTCCGATGCGGAGGGCACACCCATCATCACCAAGCTCAGCAAGGATGTGGAACGCGATGCCCACGGAAATGTGCAGCTTTCAGGAACCGGCGCCTTGGGCGATCTGATTTCGGACACCATCAAGACCGGCCTCGGCCTCAAGCGCGTGCGCGCCGACACCTTCGGCTACCTGCAGCGCTCGTTCATCGGATGCCTTTCCGATACCGATGCCAAGGAGGCGCGCGAAGTCGCCATGGCCGGCGTGCGTGCCGCCGTCGTCGACGGCGCCGAATCCGGCTCCATGGCCATCAAGCGCACCGAGCTCGACTACGCCGTCGATTACGAGTTGGTCGACATCGCCAAGGTCGCCGGTCTCACCCGCCACATGGAAGACCAATTCATCAACCAGGACGGCAACGGTGTGACCCAGGCCTTCCGCGACTACTGCCGCCCACTACTCGGCAGCGACTTCCCCGAGCATCACCGCTTCGAGGCTCCGGCTGTCGCGAAGCGACTTTGAACTGCTTCGCAGTTCGTTCGTGGTTCTTAGTTCCTAGTTCCTCGTTGGCGGCCACGCTGCTTACACAATTACCCTGTTTACCGACCGAGACCTTACAAGCGAATTGAACGAGCAAGGCTGATCGTTAGCAATATGGCGCCAACCAACCCTGCTAAAACCACAATACCTAGAGGCATGTTGCGATCTGGAACATGCCCCGGATACATGAGCCCGGAGCAACCGAGAGCTGCGCCGAGGCAAAGCACAATGCCTGATATCGGAAGCATGAATCGCTTCGGAAGCCATAAACTCGACAGAAGCAATCCCGCAAAAAGGAAGGGTGTGACGATCAGGGTATATCGCCCCATTGGTATCGTGCTCTTCCAATGGTAGCCGTCGTTGACGCCGGCCCATGTAGAGACGTCATCCTTGGCTCCCCCA
>JAWVYP010000243.1:0-4053 GCA_033722655.1 Akkermansiaceae bacterium
CCCGCCCTTCCGGCGGCATCCTTCATCACCCGGACTTCATCGATGCCATCGGTCTGCTCCAGCAGCGCACGGACCTCCTCGCGGATGGACCCGTCGTTCACATAGACATGGGCGACTTGATGGTCCGTCACGGCAAAGGCTTGGCAGCCGCCAACATCCAGCGTCTCGCGGCCGAGTTCCTCCTTGATCGAAAGCCAGCCCTTCTCGCGGAACAGGCGGTTGAGATGCACGGGTCGGTTGACCGGCGAGATGCCGTACTCGGAAAGCAATACCACCTTCACGCCGCGCTTCTGATAGAACTTGATCAGCTCACCCACCACCGCATCGATCTCGGCCAGGGCCTGCGGCACTTCCGCGCTGTCCGGCCCGTCCTTCTGCAGCACGTAGTCGAGATGCGGCAAATAGACGAGGCTCAGCGTCGGCTGGTTCTTTTCCTCCACCCACTTGGCCGAGTTGGCGATCCACTGCGAGCAGGGAATGCCGGCCGCCGGACCCCAGAAGGACGGGAAGGGAAACTCGCCCAGGTCGCGCTTGAGTTCATCGCGCATGCCCATGGGCTGGGTGTGGATGTCAAACACCTTGCGGCCATCCGCCGGGTAGAGCGGACGGGGAGTGATGGACCAATCCGCGCTGGAGTGCATGTTGTACCACCAGAAGAGCTTGGCGCAGGTGAAGTCGGGGTCTTCCTTGCGCAGCATTTCCCACAGTTTCTCGCCGTGGACGAGGTGGTTGCTCTGCTTCCAGAAGCGCACTTCAGCGGACTCACGGTCGTACCAGCCATTGGCGACGATGCCGTGCTCGCTGGCATCGCTACCTGTCAGGATGGAAGACTGGGCGGTGCAGGTGACGGCCGGAAAAGCCGGCTGATAGGTCTGGCAGCCCTGCTCCCGGGCAAAGGCCGACATCGCCGGGGTGTACTCGCCAAGCAGGGACTTGGAGAGACCCACCACATTGAGAACGACCAGGCGCATGGACGGGATGCTGACAGATTGGGCCAGATCCGTAAAGGGACTGAAAAAGGGGGGACTGAAAAAGGGGGAACTGGAACGGGGAGGCGGCCCATGGCCACGACTTGACAGGCCATGAGCTTTCGCCCGGTATATCCGCATCATGATCCGCAACGCCATCGTCCTGACTGCCCTGACCACTTTCCTGGCACTACTGTCCCCGCCTGCCGCCCATGCCCACCCCGACCACGACACCAAGCCCGGTGAGCCCCCCACCGCGCCCATCCTGACCGGCAACGGCCAGTGGACCTACGAGGTCGTTCCCGGCTGGGGCGAACTTCCCGAGGGCAAGGAGCTCGGCCCGACCCACGGTACGGTTCTCGTCGACAAGGACGGCACGGTCTACTTCTGCACCAACTCCAAGGAGTCCATCATCGTCTGGAAAGAAGACGGCAGCTACCTCAGGTCCATCGCCCCCGAAGCTCAGGGCTTCCACGCCATGGACCTGCGCACCGAAGACGGCAAGACCGTGATCTACGGCGCCCAGAACAATGGCTACGGCAACAAGATCCGCACGAAGGAAGGCTTGGATCCCATGCCCCTGCGCGTTCTCAAGCTCGACACCGACGGCAAGATCCTGCTGACCATTCCCAATGAGAAAACCGCTGAGATCGAAAAGGGCTGGGGCGGCCTAACCGCCGTCACCGTCGCTCCCGACGGCTCCATCTTCGCCGCCATGGGTTACGGCTCCAACCTCATCCACAAGTTCGATCCCGAGGGCAGGCACCTGCTGACCTTCGGCGGCCCCGGCAAGGAGGACGGCAAGTTCCGCACCTGCCACGGCCTGACCATCGACAAGCGCTTCGGTGAGCCCCGCCTGCTGGTGGCCGACCGCGAAAACCGCCGCCTGGTCCACTTTGACCTCGAGGGCAAGTTCATCGGCACCCACGCCACCCACCTGCGCCGCCCCTGCTCCTTTTCCTGGCACGGCGAGCACCTCGGCGTGGCGGAATTGGAAGGCCGCTGCGTCATCCTCGACAAGACCGGAACCCCCCTCGCCTTCCTCGGCGACCAGCCCAACCCCAAGAAGCGCGCCAACTTCAAGGTGCCCAGCTCCGAGCAGGTCCCCGGCATCTTCACCGCGCCCCACGGTCTCGGCTTTGCGCCCAACGGGGACCTCTACGTCCAGGACTGGAACATCGATGGACGGGTGACCAAGCTGAAGCTCAGGAAGTGAGTTTCAGCGTTTGTGGAGTTTCAGCTCCTCGACGAAGGCGGCCGTGATCGGGCCCAGCGCCCGGTCATTGCGCCAGCCCACCGCGACCCGGACCCCTTGGGGTTCGGGTTTCATTTTGACGAGCCGCACCCCCTTGCCGACATCCGAGTTTTCGGCCACCAGCGCCATGCCAAGGCCCGCCTGCAGGGCCAGCCCAAGGCTCTCGATGCCGTCGAATTCCCCCGCCACCTTGGCGTCGATGCCGGCGTCCTGGAAATAGGCGCCCACGCTCTCCCAATACTCCGGATAGTCGTGACGGGAAAGCAGTAGCAGCCGCTCACCGGCCACCTCCCCGACCTGGATCGTGCGCCGCCTGGCCAGGTCGTGATCCTTGGGCACTGCCATCAACAGACCTTTCCGATCGAGGTCCTGCCAGTCCAAGTCCTGGGTGTCGGTGCGCACTCCAATCATCAGGTCAAGCTCACCGGATCGGATCTGGGAGAGCATTTCCTCGGAGCTGAGATCGCGCAGCTCGATGCGGGCTTTCCCATGCCGCTGCACGAAACAGCCCATGGCGGCCTTGAGCAAGTTCCCGCCCAGGCTCGGCGCATAGCCCACCCGGATCACCGCGCCACTGAGTTCCTGGCGCATCCGCTTGAGACCACCATCCACGGACTTCTGGATTCTTCTCCCCTCCCGCAGGACCACCTCGCCCTCACGGGTCAGGCGAATCGAACGCGCCCCACGATCGAGCAGCGTCCATCCCATCTCCTGCTCGAAGGTCCGGATCTGGCGGCTGAGCGCGGGCTGGGTCATGCGCAGCGCAGCCGCTGCCTTGGTGATGCTCCCCCGTTGCGCCACCTCGATGAAATAGTTCAGCTTGCGCAGGTCCATGAGAACCATCTTATCATGTCTATCTGCTATGTCTATGCATGCCTATCATGCATGGCATGACTCCACAGCCAGCATGAGACAAAGACCGTGGATTGCCGCATCATCTCTCCATGCAAACCAGGCAGGACATCCAGGTGCGTCGCACCTCCGAACGCGGTCACTACAACCACGGCTGGCTCGACACCCATCACAGTTTTTCCTTCGGCCAATACTACGACCCGGCCCACATGGGTTTCCGCAGCCTGCGCGTCATCAACCAGGACGTGGTCGCACCCAAGGGCGGTTTTCCCACCCATCCCCACGACAACATGGAGATCTTCTCCTACGTCCTGCGTGGGGCACTCAGTCACGAGGACAGCATGGGCAACCGCAAGACCCTGCGTCCTGGAGAGATCCAGATCATGTCCGCCGGCAGCGGGGTGACCCACTCCGAGTTCAACCATGCCGCCGATGAATGTGTCGAGTTGCTCCAAATCTGGATCCAGCCCCGTGAGCGCGATCTCAAACCCGGCTACGCCGAGTGGACCCCGAGCGAAGCGCAGGCCAGGGCCTCCAAGGCACTGGTGATCTCTCCGGACGGCCGTGAGCAATCCGCCATCATCCACCAGGACGCCTTCGTCTATCGCATCAAACTGGAACCCGGCGAGAACATCCAACACGAACTCTCCTCTGGCCGCGGCGCCTGGCTACAGGTGATTTCCGGCGAACTCGACTTCCAACAGGTGCTCCTGACTGCCGGAGATGCCGGCTCCACGGAAATGCCGGGCCTGCTCGACATCACCGCCCACTCCGATGCCGAAGCCCTGCTGTTTGATCTCAAATAAGAACCAACACCCCACCCCATGCCATGAACCACACCCTACTCGCCCTCACGGGCCTCACCACCCTCGCCCTGAGCTCCTGCGAAAACCCCGCAGACCAATCCACCGAAGCCAAGACCTCCGACGCCAAGGAGACCCCCAGCGGGGAAGTCACCGGCACCAAGTGGGTCTTCAC
>JAWVYP010000244.1:0-4048 GCA_033722655.1 Akkermansiaceae bacterium
CACTTGCCGGCGGCCTGCAGCTCCGCTGCCGTGGCCCTGCTGTCGAATTCCCCGAAGCGGTAGTGCACGGTATCGATGGACCTGAAGCCGAGCTTGTCCGCGCGTGCCTCGGCAGCCTGCGCCAGCTGATTGATGGTGGTGACTTACTGGCAGGCCTCGCATTCGCCGCCATTCATCATGGCCTCGATGGAACAGGCGTTCTTCTCGGCCTCGGTGTATTCCTTCTTGGTTTCGGTTTCGCCCATGCGGCCTCGAATGTCCTTCTTCACGTTGAGTGTGGACTTCTCGATGTTGGAGGCCTGCAGGGTGCGCAGGTAATAGGTGGTCTTGAGACCCTTGTCCCAAGCGCGGCGATACATGTGCGAGAGCGTCTTGAGGTCGGGGGTCTTGAGGAAGAGGTTGACCGACTGGGATTGATCGATCCACTTCTGGCGGCGGGCGGCGGCATCGATGATGTATTGGTAGTCCACACCGAAGACGGTCTTGTGCTTGTTCTTGATCTCCTCGGGGATGTCCTCGATGTCGTCGAGTTCACCGTCGAAGTACTTGAGCTGGTCGAGCATTTCCTGGTTCCACTTGCCGGCGGCCTTGAGGTCGCGGACCAGCGTGCCGTTGAGCACAATGAAGTCGCCCGAGAGGTTGGACTTCACATACAGGTTCTTGTAACAGGGCTCGATGCAGGGCGTGGTGCCCATGATGTTGGAGATGGTCGCAGTCGGGGCGATGGCGAGCACGTTGGAATTGCGCATGCCGTGCTTCTTGATCTTCTCACGGACCACCGACCAGTCCATCTTGCCGCCGCGGGGAACGTCGATCTTGCGGCCGCGCTCGTCCTCGAGGAGGTCGAGGGTATCCTGGGGCAGCAGGCCACGGTCCCACTTGGAGCCCTTGTAGCTGCTGTAGGTGCCGAGCTCGGCAGCGATGTCGGAAGACGCGCTGTAGGCGTAGTAGGCCACAGCCTCCATGATTTCGTCGTTGAATTCGACGGCGGCATCCGAGGCGAAGGAGACATTGCGCTTATAGAGGCAGTTCTGCAGGCCCATTACGCCGAGGCCGATGGGGCGGTGGCGGGAGTTGGCCGTCTTGGCGGCCTCGGTCGGGTAGAAGTTGATGTCGATGACGTTGTCGAGTGCTCGGATGGCGACGGTGATGGTCTCCTTGAGCATTTCTTGGTCGATCGCCCCATCTTCGGTGATGTGGGAGTCGAGCACCACCGAGCCGAGGTTGCAGACCGCGGTTTCCTCCTCGGAGGTGTTCAGCGTGATTTCGGTGCAGAGGTTGCTGGAGTGGATCACGCCGGCGTGGTCCTGGGGCGAGCGCACGTTGCAGGGATCCTTGAAGGTGATCCAGGGGTGGCCGGTCTCAAACAGCATCTTGAGCATGGCTTTCCAGAGGTCGATGGCGGGCAGCTCGCGCGACCAGATCTTGCCTTCCTTGGCCATGGCCTCGTATTCTTCGTAGCGCTGTTCAAAAGCCTTGCCGTAGAGGTCGTGGAGGTCGGGCACCTCGTTGGCGCGGAACAGCGTCCAGTGCGAGCGGTCTTCCATGCGCTTCATGAACAGGTCGGGAATCCAGTTCGCGGTGTTCATGTCGTGGCAGCGGCGGCGCTCGTCACCGGTGTTCTTGCGCAGCTCGAGGAAGTCCTCCATGTCGTTGTGCCAGGTTTCGAGGTAGGCGCAGCCGGAGCCGCGGCGCTTGCCACCCTGGTTGACGGCCACCAACTGGTCGTTGTGCAGCTTGAGGAAGGGGATGATGCCCTGGGACTCGCCATTGGTGCCCTGAATGTAGCCGCCGGTGCCGCGCACCGAGGTCCAGGAACCACCAAGACCGCCGGCCCACTTGCTGAGGAAGGCGTTTTCGGCGATGCCGCGAATCATGATGGACTCGATGGAATCGTCGACCTTGTAGAGGTAGCAGGAGGACAGCTGGGAGTGCAGGGTGCCCGAGTTGAAGAGGGTCGGGGTCGACGAGCAGAAGCGGCGGCCCTTGTAGAGGTTGTAGAGGCGGATGGCCCAGCTTTCGCGGTCCTTCTCCTCGTTCTTGAAGAGGCCCATGGCGACCCGCATCCAAAAGAACT
This sequence comes from Akkermansiaceae bacterium, assembly GCA_033722655.1. Classification (GTDB taxonomy): domain Bacteria; phylum Verrucomicrobiota; class Verrucomicrobiia; order Verrucomicrobiales; family Akkermansiaceae; genus Luteolibacter. The sequence continues at coordinate 2,078 of JAWVYP010000244.1, forward strand.
GGGGCGTTTCGATGCGCTTGGGCTTCTCGCCGGTCTTGTCGACCACCAGATAGCGGTCATAGAGGGTCTGGATGCCCAAGTAGCAGAAGTCGAGGTCGGCGGTCGGATCGAAGGCTTCGGCGAGCTGGTCGAGGTCGTAGGACTCGAGCAGGTCGGGGGAGAGGCGCTTGATGGAAATGCCGTGCTTAAGGTAGCTCTTGAAGCCCTCCTTGTGGGCGTTCTTGAGTTTCTCGATGCCGTCGGTGGCGATGTCCCAGTCGAGGACTTCCTCGTAAATGTAGGTGAGCAGGATGCGACCGGCGAACTTGGCGAAGTCGGCGTCCTTTTCGATGAGGGCTTTGGCGTTGAGGATGATGGTGTTCTTGAGGTCCTTGGCGGAGATCTCGGAGCCCACCGAGCGGCGCAGTTCACGCTCGATGTCGGCCTCGCTCATGTCGATGTCGAGGCCGATCATTGCATAGGTGATGCGCTTCTTGAGGTCGATGCCGTCCCAGAAGGAGGAGGTGCCGTCCTGCTGGGTGACGGTGACCATGAACTCCTGGTTGGGATCCTCGGCGTTCTCCTCCTCCTCGATGCGGAGGCGGGCGCGCTGGGCGCGGTAGAGGATGTAGTGTTCGGCGGCCTTGAAATAGCCCTGACGCATCAACTCCTCCTGCACCATGTCCTGCACGTCCTCGATGTGGACGAATGACTGGTCACCGCGGCGCACGCGCTCGGTCACGCCCTTGGCGACGTCGATGGCGGGCTCGGGGTTTTCCTTGATGGTGAGGAAGGCCTTGCGCACCGCAATTTCGATCTTGGTCTCCGACCAGGGCACCACGTTGCCGTTGCGGCGGATCAGGCGCACCGGAAGAGTCTGGGGTTCGGCGCTGGTGTCCACGCTGCCGTGCTTCTCCATCGAGCGGCGGAATGCCAGGGATTTGGCAACATCATAGGCCTCATTCTCCAGCAGGGCTTTCTCGATGAGCAGGTAGAGATCGGCATCCGAAAGACGCAGACGGCCTCCGGCGTCCAGCGACTTCATCAGCGAGTTGGCCACCGAATGCGCGACGTCGGAGACGAACTTGCGGTTCTCCTCCGAGAAGATGCTGTCTTCCTGTTCGCTGCGCGAGATCAGCAGGTCGGTGAGCGAGTTGCCGATGGCGTCGGCCACATCCTCGAGCGAGAAGCTGGTCTCCTCGCTGCCGTGGGTGACAATGATGTCGGAAATCGGGTTGCGCTGGTCCTTGGGCAGGACTTCGCGCCAGCTGAAGCCGCGCTCGGCGGGATCGAGTTCGAAACGGTCGGTGATGACCTGCTTGAGGATGAGGTCTTCGTCGGGATTGACTGAGCGGTACATGGTGTGTGGAGGCGTTTTGGAGGTTTTATGGACAGGCCGGTGGCCGGTGGTTTTTATTCTTGGGTGGGCGGGTGGCCCTGTGGAGTGGGCGGGTGGCCCTGTGGAGTGGGCGCAAGGACCGGGGTATCAGCTAGGTATGAGGTATCAGCTAGGTATGGGGATCAGTATTTGTTAGAGTGCAAATTTGGAGACAAGTCGTCCCGGGGAGGCGGGCATTGGCGCCGTGGGCAGGCAGTGGATCAGAGTTCGTCGTCGTCGACGTTTTCGAGGGCGGAGGCTTTCTGGTATTCGGTGACGCGACCCTCGAAGAAGTTCTGCTCCTTCTTGATGTCCATCATCTCGGCCAGCCACGGAAAGGGGTTGGCGAGATCCTTGTCGTTGAGCGGCTTGAGGCCGCAGGAAGAGAGGCGACGATCGGCAATGTAGTCGATGTATTGCTGGAACTCCTCGGCGTTGAGGCCGATGGCCGAAACCGGCAGGCAGTCGCTGATGAACTTCTTCTCCAGTTCGACGCCCTCCTTCATGGTGTTGCGCAGGTCCTCCTTGAAGTCATCGGTCCAGATGTCGGGGTTTTCGTCGATGAGATCCATCAAGAGGTTGCGGAAGACTTCGATGTGGTTGGATTCGTCGCG
>JAWVYP010000245.1:0-4030 GCA_033722655.1 Akkermansiaceae bacterium
GGAGGCGCTCAAGATTGCCGAGCAATTCGAGGGCAAGCGGCTGCCCGGATTCCAACGGGCGCAGGTGGCCTACTGCAAGGGCCGTGCCCTGGAAGGCCTCAATAGGCCCCAAGGTGAGATCCTGTTGGCCTACCAGACCGCCATCACTGCGGATGCCGGTGCTTCCGAAAACATTGCCCGTGAAGCCGTGCTGCGCAGCCTTGAGATCCTTCACAAGGACGAGCAGGTCCATCTGGCCATCAAGACCTACCAGGAATCGGATGGCGAGGAACTCATCCGTGGCTTCACCAAGGTGATGGAAGCCGCGGGACTTGCCAAGATGTACCAGCTCGCCCTCGGCAACGGTCAAGCGCTGCCGGGCAACTACACCCGCTACCTGCGCTTCACCCCCGATCGCATCCACGGCACCGACGAAGAGGAAGAGGAGGACAAGCCGGACGCCGAAGATGATGGCCAGTAGGCCGGTTGCGGCAATTGCTCCTGGCAAGCGCTCCGGGCATCATTGCCCGTCCTTCTCGTCCAGTGCATCGATCCATTCGAGCACGCGCTTGCGATAGGCTCCCTCGTCGCGTGACAGGTTGTCGCCATGCAGTCCCTGGCCGACTTCGAACATGGCCTTGGGCGACTTTGCCGCGCGGAACAGTTTCAATCCTTGGGAAAAGGGGACGACCGGGTCGAGCTTGCCATGGATAATGAGCACCGGCAGCGGGCTGATCCCGGCGATCTGGTCGACGGGTGAGAGTTCGTCGGTGACAAGTCCGGCAGCCAGCCTTCCACCGTAATTGCGTGCCATCTCACGGTAGGAGGCAAAGGCGGCATCGGTGATGACCGCCTTCAGTCCCGGATTGCGCCCGGAGGCTATGGCACTCACGGACTTGGCGCCACCCAGGCTGTGGCCGTAGGAAATGACGGGAAGCTTGCGCGAGCTCATGCGCTTGCTGACATGGTCCAGCGCGGCACGCGCGTCTTCGACCATGCCCTTGCGGTCGGTGGAGCCCTGGGACTTTCCGTATCCCCGGTAGTCGTAGATGAAGACCTCATAGCCGGATTGGACCAACCACATCACGAAGCCGAGATGGTGGCCCATGGAGCCGACATTGCCATGCGAGAAGACGACGGCTCCCAGCGGAGGATTGCGCGGGCTTTCGATCCACCAGCCGTGCAGGCGGGTGCCATCTGCGGAGTCGAAGTCCACTTCCCGGAAGCGCGATCCCCAGGTGGCGGGGTTTGCCGGCTCATCGTGGGTGGGCAGGTAGAAAAGCTTGTGGGCCAGGGGTTCTCGCGGAATCTGAAGGTCCGCTTCCTGCTCGCGCTGCTCGTCCATCACCGCCTGTGCCACCGGCGGAAGGTCAGCGGCCGACTCGGGCTGGGCCTGCAGCAGGTTCCCCTGCACGCCGGCAAACACCAATCCGCCGACCAGAAGGAAGCCTGGGGCGGATCGTTTCATGGAGCAGGACAGTCAGGGGTTGGTGCACGGCGATGGGGTCGCGGAGAGGAACACGGCTTAGCGCGGCATCATGTAGCCGAGGAGCGTTGCCAGCTTGGCGCGCATGCTGGAACGGGGGACGATGGAGTCAATCAGGCCGTGTTCGAGCATGAATTCCGCGGTCTGGAAACCGGGAGGGAGATTCTGGTGGGTCGTTTCCTTGACCACGCGTGGGCCCGCGAAGCCGATCATGCACTTGGGCTCGGCAAGGTTCACGTCGCCGATGGTGGCGAAGGAGGCGGTGACGCCTCCGGTGGTCGGATGGGTCATGACCGAGATGTAGGGAAGCCTCGCTTCGGCAAGTCTGGCGAGTGCGCCACAGGTCTTGGCCATCTGCATCAGGGAAAGCATGCCTTCCTGCATGCGGGCACCGGAGGAGGCGGAGACGATGATCATGCCCCGCTTCTCTTTGATGGCGGTTTCGATGGCGCGGGTGATTTTTTCGCCAACCACCGAACCCATGGAGCCGGCGAAGAACTTGAAGTCCATCACCGCGATCATGGCTGGCTTGCCATCGATGGTGAGACGTCCGGAGACGACCGCATCGTTGAGTTCGGTCTTGTTGCGCAGGGCCTCGATCTTCTCGGGATAGCCTTTGAAGCCGAGCGGGTTGGCGGAGATCAGGTCGGCATCGGTTTCCTCGAAGGTGCCTTCATCGGCGATCATGGCGATGCGTTCGCGCGAACCCATGAGGAAGTGGTGACCGCAATGGTGGCAGACGTGAAGGTGCTGCTGAAGCTCCAGATTGTGGATCATGGCCTCGCAGCCGGGACACTTGCTCCACAGGCCTTCGGGCATGTCGTCACGCTTGCTCAGGCTCTGCAGGCTCGGTTTGCTGAAAATTCCCATGGATTGGTGGTCGGGTCGGGTGATTGGCGGAACGCGCAGGATGGCGTCCCGATTCGTGAATCCAAAATAAGGCCCTCCACGAGCCGATACAACTCCCATTTGGCCCAAGCTCCGGGCTTCCCGTCCTTGGAAAAGCTTGCCAAAACAGGCGTTTCGGGGGAGAACCTCCATGAATTCCCTTAACTTCCCTTAACTATCCATGTCTGTTCACTCCTTCGTCGCCGCCTGCGCCCTGTTGCTGATGGTCTGGCTTTCCATCGCCTTCATGCACTCGCCGGTGATGCACCGCGGGGTGGATTCCGCAAGCACTGAGGAGGCATCCGCGCCAGCCAGGCCCGCCCCACAAGTCGAGGAATTGGCCGCTTCCGTCTCGCAATAAGCCGGTCTCCCAACTGCACGGCCAGGATGTCTGAAAAGCCCATCATCTGCGACACCAAGCCTCTGGCCCTTGAGGTCGAGGCCGGCACCCATTTCTGGTGCGCCTGCGGCCGCTCCTCCCATCCTCCCTTCTGTGATGGCTCGCACAAGGGAACCGGCATCCAGCCACTAAAATACGAGCTCGAGGAAAAAAGGACGGTTTACTGGTGCCAATGCAAGCACAGCCAGAATCCGCCGCTTTGTGATGGGAGTCACAAGGGGCTTTCCCCCAAGGGTTAACCCGCATATTTCATGAAACCTCGGTCTGCAGCTTGTCCTTGCCGATGTTGCCTGCGTTCTCCTCGAAAACACAGTTGGACAGAGTGCCAACTCAGCCCGAACCGCGTTTTCAGCGTCGGCCTTGGCAAGATCGAGAATTCCTGCGCCTCGCCCACGAGAATCATGAAATATCCGGGTTAAGAGGTCTTTTCAAGGGGCGTTTGGGCGGCATCGTCCCACCCCCGGTTCGGGGCCTGGCGGGGAGCCCAACCAGAACCGAACCAATTACAGTTTGCTTCACTCCCTTCGTCGACAAAGAGCGGTGAATGGGTTCAGATTGCGCAAACCCAATGTCCCGAAATTTTTCCCATTTGCGCTCCCTGGGCAGCTTGCTGCTCGGTTCCTACCTGTTGCTTGTTGCCAGTGTCACCGCTGCCCCGCCGGATCTGACCCAGTCGGGTGTGATTGCCGGCATCGATCGCACCTATACCTACAACCTGGGGCCTACCGGCCTGCGAGGCTGGATCTGGGTGGACCGTGACAATGCGGGTGCCACCGGCAGGATGACCGATCAGAGCCGGCAGATCCTGGTGACCCACTGCGAGGCGCCTGCGAATGCGGTTCTCCAGGTGGATGATGTCATCCTCGGGGCTGTGGCTGGAAGCAACGGCAATGTGGCCGATTTCAGCAGCGATTGCCGCAAGGCCTTTGCGGCGGCCATCACCGAAGCCGAGAAAAGCGGGCAGGGCACCCTGCGCGTCAAGCGCTGGCGCTCGGGAAGCACGGCCAACGTCAACATCAGCGTGCCGACCCTCGGGACCTATTCCGCCACCGCGCCCTACAGCTGTCCGAAGTCCGCGGCGATCCTCGACGGCGTGCGCAACAAGATGGTCGCCGACCTGCTGGCGGATCCGAATTACCTTTCCAGGGGTTTCGGCGGAGCATGCGACGCCATTGCACTGCTCGCCGGAGTCGGACCCACCGATCCCAATCATGCCGACGTCCAGAACCGCCTGCAATCCTATGCGCGGGACATGGCGGCTACGGGCCCCCAGAGCA
>JAWVYP010000246.1:0-4021 GCA_033722655.1 Akkermansiaceae bacterium
GAAATCCCCGAGCCACCGCGAGGTGTTCTGAAATCCCCGAGCCACCGCGAGGTGTTCTGAAATCCCCGAGCCACCGCGAGGTGTTCTGAAATCCCCGAGCCACCGCGAGGTGTTCTGAAATCCCGAGGTGATCTGGAATCCCGAGGTGTTCTGAAATCAAGGGGCGACCGAAAGCCGCTCGCTCTTGTCCTCTCCCTCAAAGGCGATGCCATTCTCCTTGTAGGTCTTCAAACGGAAATGCGTGGCGGTTGAAAGCACACCGTCCAGCGAACTGAGCTTTTCGGAAACAAAACGGGCCACATCACGAAGGTCGTCACCTTCAACGACCACCATCAGGTCGTAGCCACCACTGGCGAGGTAGCAGGACACCACCTGATCGAAACGTGCGATGCGCATCGCCAAGCGATCAAAGCCACCACCGCGCTCGGGCGTGAGCTTCACTTCAATGAAGGCCGACACGTGCTGGTCGCCGAAGGACTCGGGGTTGATCACCGCGTGGTAGCCCATGATGGTGCCGTCCTTCTCGAGTTCCTCAATGCGCGAGGCCACCTCGGCGGCATCCATGGAAAGCATTTCGGCGAGTTGCGCGTCGGAGTAACGGGCACGGGTGCGGAGCAGTTGCAGCAAGGGGTCGGAGGACATGATGGAAAAGAGAGAAAAGAGGATGGAATGGAAATCAGGGCTGATCGATGGGGCTGGGCACCTTGATCAACTCGCGCTTGGCGTTGTCGACCGGAGCCCCACGGGCCAGCCAGGCATCGTAGATGGCCCAGCCGCGCTTGATGTAGCTGCGGGTGTTGCCAAAGCGGTCCGGGCTGTTGAGCACCACCACGATCAAGCGGCGCGGCGTGGCCCCCTTGGAGCCATCGGCCTTGCGGCGCACCAGCGGGTCGCGGTATACGCTGGTTGCCAGGCAGGGTCCGGCAGCCTGGGTGGTGCCGGTCTTGAGGCCGACCACGCCGGCCTCACCCAGCAAATCGTTGGTGTTGCGCGCCATATAGCTGCGGCTGCCCTCGGTGCCAGTCACCGAAATTTGGCGCGACGGCTGGCGCACGATGAAACTCAGGGGATTGAGCCGCATGGCATACACCGAGAGGCGAGCCACGTCCGCAGCTGTCGAGAATTGCTTCACTCCTTCCCGGTCGATGCCGTGCGGGTTGGCAAAGCGGGTGTCCTTCATGCCGAGACCCTTGGCCAGGTGGTTCATCTCGTCGACGAACTCCTTCACCGGCTCACCGCGCTTGGCCCGGCTGATGAGCAACTGGCGCCCGACGTGGTCGGCCACCGTCAATGCCGCCAGGTTGTCCGAGGACAGCATCATGGCGTAGAGGGCGTCGCGCAGGACGATGCGCTCGCCGGGCTTGAGGTTCATGGGGTTGGGTCCACCCACTCGGGTCACCGCGGACGGCACCAGCAACTGGACCTTGGCAATGTCCGAGCCAGAAGCCGCCGCCCAATCGAGGGCCACCACCGCCGTGGCAATCTTGGTCAGGCTGGCGACGGGCTGTTTGCGGGTCGAATTGGAGGCCAGGAGCACCTTGCCGGAAAAAGCCTCCATCACCATCACACTCTCGCGATCCGACTGGGCGGGCCCTCCCGGGCCCTGGAAAGTCTGGGCCCGGCCCAGCGAGGCGAAGGCGAGGACGCTGAGAGTCAGTGAAATCTGGGCGAAGCGGAAGGTCATGTCAGAAGTGGATACGTCGGCGCGGGCAAATTACTCACATCGCAATCCAACTCAATGCGAAACGACGGACGGCCCACACCTAGCTCGGATATTTCATCATTCTCGTGGGCGAGGCGCAGGAATTCTCGATGTTGCCAAGGCCGACGCTGAAAACGCAGTCAGGGCTGGGATGACACTCTGTCCAACTGCGTTTTCAAGGAGAACGCAGGCAAAATCGGGAGGGACAAGCCGCAGACCGAGCTTTCATGAAATTTCCGGGCTAGATCCAGTCAGCCGCCCGCCAGTTTCTTGATCAGGTTGCCGATGAATGACTGATCGGTGGCACCCTGGAAGTGCATGGCAAGGCCGATGAGGAATGCCAGCACCGCGAGGATCGCGACCTGGACATTGGAGAGGCTGAACTCCTCTTTTGGTTTCTCGCTGGCTTGCGGAGCAACTGGATCCTGGGGCGACTGTTGCGGAGCAGGGGGCTCGGACTGCTGCTGGGGAGCTTGTTGCTGGGGGAGTTCCTGCGGCGCCGCTTGCTGGGGCTCGGGCTGAGGAGGCAGCTCTTTCTTGGCTGGCGGCTGAGATGGGGGCCCAGGCTGCGATGGAGCCTCGTCCTCGGGCTTGGCGTCCGGATCGGACATCAGGTCGATGCCGCCAGCAGCGGGCTCGTCCTTGAGTTCAATTTCCGGGCTGGTTTTCGCCTCAGGGGAGGTCGGCTGCCTGGCGGTGGGATCCTTGTCGAGTGGCGGCAGCGAGGCGGTCGGGTCCTCCAGGCGCAGGGCGGTCATTTCCTCGTCGCTGAGCAGGAAATCGAAATCCACATCCCCAATCTGGATGTCCTGGCCGTTGCGCAACTTGATGGTCTCCAGACGCTCACCATTGAGCTTGATGCCGTTGGTCGAACCGAGGTCCTTGAGCACATACCCGCCAATGGTGCGCTCCATCACGGCGTGTTCGGACGAAACCGAGCCGGAATCGAGAATGACGTCATTGTCATCACCCCGTCCGAAATGGACGATCTGGCGCTCGAGGGAGAAGCGGTAGGGCTGGGAAACCTTGTCGGGAACAGTGACGGTAATGCGCGGCATGTGAGGGGATATGAAGAGTTGGGGGGACTAATTACAGAAAATCCCAGGCCATGGCACATCAAATTCAGCGCTTTTTTGTAAACCCCATCCTGACAGCGGCCAGATGCTGTGTTAATTCAACATCATGAGTGCAGCATCCCACTGGAAAGAACGTCTCGCCACCATCCTCGAGGAATTCAACTGCCAGACCGGCACCATCCATCGCTGTCCCCCGGGCGGCAAGGAACTGGAACTGGTCTGCCAGATTGGCGTGCCCGAGCCCGTGCTGAAAAAGATCAACTTCATTCCCTTCGGCAAGGGCATCGCCGGTGCGGCTGCTGAAAAACGCGAGCCGGTCGAACTCTGCAACCTGCAGGAGGATCTCGAGGGAGTCGCCAAGCCCGAGGCCCGTCAGACCAAAGTTTCCGGCTCCCTGGCCGTGCCCATTCTCTCCCACAAGGAAGGTGAGGTCATCGGCACGCTCGGCGTCGGCATGCACGAGCCCCACGACTTCAGCGATGAGGAGAAAGCGCTCCTGGCCAGCCATGCGAGCGTCATCGCCAGGGATCTGGAACTCGGAGCCTGAAGCCCAAGTCGTGCTCATTCATTGACCCGCCCCGCGATGCGACTATGGTAGGCAGCATGAGCCACGTGCAAGCCGCTACCCAGATTCTGGACACCATGCTCGGCCACCTCGGCATTCCAGCCGAGATCGAGACGCAGGAGGCCGAGGACGGCACCTGCCTGCAAATACACTCCAGCGAGAAGGAGCTCATCATCGGCCGCGATGGCGACCGCCTCGACGACATCCAGTATCTCGTCAACCGCATCCTGAGCCGCCAGCAAGGGGACGCGCCACGCATCAAGGTCGATTGCGAGCATTACCGCGCCATGCGCGAGGACGAGATGGCCAAGGAAGTCCAGACCATCGCCGAGCGCGTCAAGGAAAGCGGCAAGGCCCACCAGATGCGCCCGCTCAACGCCTACTACCGTCGCCTCGTCCACAACGCCCTGGTGGATGTGGAAGGCATCGAAACCTCATCTCCAAAAAGCAACGATCGCCTCAAGCGCATCACCATTGCTCCCAAATCCACCAACCAGACCAGCGAATGATCCGACAAATTTTCTTCGGCTGTGGCACCCGCGACTGGACGGCTTCGTTCGGCGTCCTGGCCATGCGCATCTGCTTTGGCCTGATGATGCTCATTGGCCACGGGATTCCCAAACTGCGAAACTTCGACAAGATCGTCGAGAAGGGCTTCTACACGCCCGACTTCTTCCC
>JAWVYP010000247.1:0-4015 GCA_033722655.1 Akkermansiaceae bacterium
GAAGATCGACGGTCATAGACCGCCGCTACAGGGGAATGCCCCCGCGAGGATCGACGGTCATAGACCGCCGCTACAGGGGAATACCCCCGTGAGGATCGACGGTCATAGACTGATCTCGTTCCACTCGATCCACGAGGGATGCGGCCTCCTCCGAGGCCGATTTGAATGATATTCCAATTCGCCTTGCTCATCGGACCTTCGGTCGTTGCCGCTACAGGGGAATACCCCCGTGAAGATCGACGGTCATAGACCGCCGCTACAGGGGAATACCCCCGTGAAGATCGACGGTCATAGACCGCCGCTACAGGGGAATGCCCCCGCGAGGATCGACGGTCATAGACCGCCGCTACAGGGGGATCACTCCTGCAAGCGCCGAATCATCGCATCAAGCCGGCGCGTGAAGTCCGCGCGCCGTTCAGGGCTGATGTCGGGTGGAAGCTGCCCCCCAGCCTGGTTCACCCGCTGCCGGGCCTGCGTAAACAGCTGCAGTGCAGTAGTCGTGTCACCATCCAAGCGTGCCTCATTGGCTTTGGCGGCGAGCACCAGGGCGGCGCGGAGATGGACGCGACGGCCATCTCCCCAGTGCATGGTGGCTGCCTCCGTGTAGGCGGCCAGTGCCTCTTTCGTGTTGCCGGCAATTTCATGGGCACTGCCCAGGGATTCGAGAATGGAGATCTGCAGAGCTCGATCTTCCCCACTCCACAATGGGGTCAGCTCGATCTCCGCGCTCGCCCGCTGCAATTGGTCGACCGCCGTTTCTACTTGCCCCTCACGCAAGGAGTCCAAGCCCATGCCATAAAGGTGAATTGCGTAGAAGTAGTGACTGCGGAAGGTGGGCTCCATCCCGCCTTGTAGCTCGATGGCCTTGAGATAGGCCTCCTCCGCTTTGGCGTCCTCGCCGAGCAGGCTGAGCAGATTGGCGAGGTTGATGGCGGCTTCTGGCAGATAGGGGTGGAGTTCAAGAGCCGATCGGTAGTCGGCGAGCGCTTTGTCGGCGAGCAGGTCCTGAGTTGCCGGATCCTCACTGGCGAGCATCAGCTTGTGATATTCCAGACCCCGATCCATATGCAGGCTCGCTTGCGGCCAGATCTCGATGGCGCGGTCCAAGGCTTGGAGGGACTCACTCTTTCTGGCATCCAGATGCTTGCTGTAGTGACTCGGCCACATGGCAGCCATGACCTGTGAGCCCTTCCAGCTCAGTGGGGTGAGCAGGATCAAGGCGGCCACTCCCAGCGAGCCGAAGCTACCGCGCTGCAGCCATTTCTGGGCATGGCTGAGTGTGCCCGATGCACGCCACTGGCAGCTGGCGGCGAGACACATCCCCAAGAGGAGGGCGCCGGGCGCCAAGTGCAGGATGAAACTGAAATTCGATTGGCAGAGGATGGCCGCCAAGCCCGCGACGCCAGCAAGGCGCAAGGCCGTTCGCAAGGATGGGCCCGAGTCCTTTTTAACCGGCTCAAAGCCCATGCGAAGGACAGCGCAGATGAGGAAGGTGCCGAGCAGGGAAAGGACGAGAAGGAAGCCGATCAGGCCGTAGTCGTGCGCGGCCTGGAGCCACTCGTTGTGCACGAATTCCGGTTTGGTGCTGTGATGGCCCAAGCTCTCCGGGTCCCAATGCTGGTAGCCCTCCCAGGAGAAACTCTGGCTGCCGCCGCCAGTCATGGGGTGCTCGGCAATCCCTGAAACCGCCAGTCCCAGGTAATTCAGTCGCACCGAGTTATCCAAGAGTATGCTGATGTCTCCTTGCCCATCATGACTCCGTTTGGCCTGAAATTCCTGCCAGCCGTAGATGAGCATTCCCATCAAGGTCAGAGCCATGAAGGGCAGGGCGATTGCCGCCAGTGGAAACCACTTCGCCTTGCGGCGCTTGCCATCGATGAGGATCACCAATGCAAAGCAGCTCAAGGCAATCAAGCCAGCGAGCAAGCCACCTCGTGAATTCGTCCACCAGATCGAGGCAAGGCCCAGGGTGCCGAGTATTGCCAAGGTGATTTGCAGGATGCGTTGTTTGCTTCCCATCCAGGCCATGGCCAGCAACCAGACTGAGGAGACCAGCAGGTAGTTGGCCGCGTAGTTGTAGTGGGTGAAAAAGCCTGTTGGAACCTCCGATCCTCTGCTGTTGGTGAGCAGGGGGCGGTAGCCGGGATGGTTCACCTGGATCACCATCACAATCAGGCTGGCGAGCAGCAGTCCGGCAATGCCCCAAGTCAGAGTCCACACTGCGCGTTCACTGCGCTCGATCGCCAGCACTGAGAAAAAGCCACCCAAGGCGGCACCCAGAAGAAGAAGATCCGCCTGTCCATACTCATGAACCGGCGAAAGCAGGGCGCGAAGGCCAAACCAGGCCACCACCAATACCCCCATCACCAGCATCGCCGGATTCAGCGACCGGGTCGGCTGCCGCATCAGCACCACCACCGCAGATGTGCCCGCCACCAGCAAACTCGCCATCGCCGGCCCCCAAGTCCACGGGCTGGTCTGAGTGCCGAACAACACCGCCAGAACGAGCGAGAGAACCAGAAAGATCGCGGAGGCAATGGCCATTGCTCATCTATAACCAGATCAAGCCTGCTCTAAAAGCAAACTGTAGCGGCTGTAGGGGCGGTCTATGACCGCCCATTCTCTCCTGTAGCGGCGGTCTATGACCGTCGAAAATCGGTAGGGACGAGCGGCCCGCTCGTCCCAATCTACCGCCGCCTGCGGCGGCCAAAATCGGACAATCGAGCTGATTGACCCGACCCGTGTGGTATCGACGGTCATAGACCGCCGCTACAGTGTGCAATGTCCACCGACCACCAACGCTACAGATCGTTCCGACGGTCATAGACCGCCCCCTACTTCGCCCCCTTACCAAACAACACTGCGGGCACCGTACGGAGAAGAATCACAAAATCATGCCACAGCGACCAATTGTCGATGTAGCGAAGGTCCAGCTGCACCCAGTCTTCGAACTCCTGGATCTCATTGCGGCCGGCAATCTGCCACTCGCAGGTGATTCCCGGCTTCACGCTCAAACGGCGGCGGTGGGTGTGCTTTGAAAAGGCCTCCACCTCATAGAGGGGCAGGGGGCGCGGCCCGACCAGGCTCATGTCACCGCGCAGCACGTTGATGAGCTGGGGTAGCTCATCGATACTGAATCTGCGCAGCCATCTGCCGAATGGCAGGACGCGAGGATCCTTGCCCAGTTTGAACACCGGCCCCTCCATCTCGTTGCCGTGCTCCTCCTTGATCTTGGCCAACTGCGCCTCGGCATCGGCCACCATGGTTCGGAATTTCCACATTCGGAAGGGCTTTCCGTAGCGGCCCGCGCGCTTTTGGGAAAAAAATACCGGCGCGTCCGGGCTGGAAATGCGGATGCCGAGATAGGCAATGATCCACAGCGGCAGAGTGAAGAGGATGAGCAGGCTGGCCCCGATCTTGTCCAAGAGGGATTTGCACAGCAGCTCCCAGGAAAGATCCGGAGTCGAGCGCAGCACCAGCATGGGCTTGTCGCCGATGGCATCGAACATCGGGCGGGCAATCTGGTTGCGGATGAAGGACGCTGCCACCCAGGCCTCCACCCCTTGCAGCTCACAGGCTTCCACCGCGTTGGCCACGTTCTCGAAGCTCGCCCCCTTGGTGGCAAAGACCACCCGCTCCACCGAGTGCTCCTTGATCAGGCCGTAAATCTCATCCACCGGCTGTTGTTCGAAATTGAATTCCGCCACCACGTTCCAGCCATCGGTGATGTCCTCATCCAGATTGGTGATGAGCCGTTCGGTTTCCTCCGGGATGCCGGCGAGCAGGATGCGCTCCTTGGCCTCCTGCTTGATGCGCCGCGTGCTCAGGTAGTGATGGACGATCCGGTCGCGGGTGAAGAGCAGCAGACCCAGGTTGCAGAAGCCGATGCCCAAGGCCAGACGGCGAACATCCGTGTATTTGGCGAAAACCGCAAACATGCCGATGAATAGGGCCATCACCACGGCACCCTTGAAAAGTTGGGCAGCAGACCGGGCGGCCGATTTGGTGCGCAGCA
>JAWVYP010000248.1:0-3997 GCA_033722655.1 Akkermansiaceae bacterium
CATCCGCAGAGCTACCACAGCTTCATGTGGGAGAATCTCTTCAATCACATCAACATCGATCCGGCCAAGGTCCACATCCCGGATGGCAATGCTGATGACGTGCCCGCCCACTGTGCCGAGTATGAAGCTGCCATCCAAGAAGCTGGCGGCATCGACCTGCAGGTGCTCGGCATCGGCAGCGACGGCCACATCGGCTTCAACGAACCGAGCAGCAGCCTCGCCTCGCGCACCCGCATCAAGACGCTCACCGAGCGCACCGTGAAGGACAACGCCCGCTTCTTCGACAGTCCCGATGAAGTGCCGCGCCACGTGATCACCATGGGCATCGGCACCATCATGGAGGCCCGCACCAACCTGATGCTCGCCTTCGGTGACAACAAATCAAACGCCGTGGAAGGCATGGTCGAGGGACCCATCACCGCCTCCAACCCGGCGAGCATCCTGCAGATGCACCCCTCGGTGAAGGTTTGCCTCGATGAGGGAGCCGCCTTCAAGCTCAAGCGCGGCCATTACTACCGCTGGGTCTACGAAGGCAAGCCGGAGTGGCAGAGGTATTAAGCCGCTTCGCGGCTTGTTCTTAGTTCTTGGTTGGTTGAACTGTAGCGGCGGTCTATGACCGTCGGGAGCTCAGGGTCGACGCTCATAGAGCGCCGCTACAGTTGAGTTGCGATGATTTCATGATCGTTTTTCACTGGGCTAGATATCATTCGATACATCTGCTTCACTGCCTCGCTTCGTCCCGTGGCCAGCCATGATAAATTGTTCCTTCGGATCCCTATCTGATGACAGGTTATGATAAAAAGACTCTAGAAATCTCTGCCTCGGCGGATGTGGATGTGACTGTCGAAGTCGATCTGACCGGTGACGGCAAATGGGCAAGCTATGCCGTGATCGATTTGAAGGCAGAAGAGGATATCACCCACGACTTCCCCGACGCATTTTCCGCTTACTGGATCCGCTTCACGACCAACAAGGATTGTAAAGCGACTGCCTATTTGACCTACGAATAAGGCGTTTCCCCCGTAATTCTTAGGATTTCCTGAATTTCCGCACCCTGAAAACAATCTTGCCCCGGGGCGGGGGAAACGAGAAGCTGTGCCAAGTCGCATGGCCCGCAGTGGAAACAAACGAAAGGGAGAACCCGAGGCACCATCGCGCTGGAGCAATGAATTGACCGGCGTGCTGTGGATTGCCGGCGGTCTGCTGCTACTGCTCTCCCTGGTCCGCTACAGTCCTGCCGATCTGCCGCGCTGGGGCTTTCTGGAGGCCTTTGCGGGCAAGTCCGGCGCCCAGGGCCAGAACCTGATCGGTCCGGTGGGGGGCGTGCTCGGCTTCATCCAGATCCTCCTTTTTGGCGCGGCGGCCTTTCTGGTGCCCATCAGCTTCATCTGGTTCGGCGTCATCAAGCTCGCCTTTGACGGCAGGATCTGGCCGCGCTGCGTGATCGGCTTTGCGCTCATGCTCTTGGCCGGCGCCGCCTTTCTCGAGGCGGCCGACTTCTTTTTCAAGGGTTGGGCCAATCGCTGCAACATCAACAGCCCCGGCGGGGTGATCGGCAATGGTCTTGGCGGCCATGTGATGGTCAAGTTGCTGGGTAAGGTCGGCACCATCATCGTTGCCCTGGCCGCCTATCCGGTGGCGATGATCCTGCTCACCGGACAGCGCCCCATTGTCTTCACCAAGGCCTGTCTGGCCTGGATCTGGAAAAGGATCACCACCTGGTGGAAGAACCGTGGCGAGTCCGGCAAGATCGAGCGCCGCGAGCGCGAACTGCTCAAGGAGAGGGAAAAGGAGCGCGAGAAACGCAAGCGCGAGCGCGAACAGGCCAGGAAGGAAGAGGAGAAGAAGAAGGCCGAGGAAGAAGCCAAGGACGGTGGCCAGGGCATGCTGCCGCTCAAGGAGACGCCTGCCCCCCAGATCATCGACTCCTCCCAGCGCCGCCAGGAGGCAGACACCGCGCCCGGTGCCAAGCCCTTCGAGCGCAAGAAGCCGACCCACCAGTTCCTCTCGGTCTCGGATTTCGAGGACTATGACCTGCCCGGCTTTGATCTGCTCGATGAGATGGACGACAGCGATGCGCCCGAGGCCAACAAGGACCAGCTCATCGAGACCCAGACGCTGATTGTCGACACCCTCAAGGCCTTCGGCATCGACGTCACCCCGGGAGACATTACCCGTGGGCCCACCATCACCCGCTACGAGATTTACCCCTCCACCGGCCTGCGGGTGTCGCGCATTTCCCAGCTTGAGCCCGACCTGGCCCGCGCCACGCGTGCCGAGCGCATCAACATCCTCGCGCCCATTCCCGGCAAGGACACGGTGGGTATTGAAATTGCCAACGCCGACAAGGTGGCGGTTCCGCTGCGCGAACTGGTCCACGATGCCGAGTTCCGATCCGCCAAGAAGAAGATCCCGCTGGCGCTGGGCAAGGACGTCTACGGCCGCGCGGTGATCGGTGATCTGGCCGCCATGCCGCACTGCCTGGTGGCGGGTGCGACGGGTTCGGGCAAGTCGGTGTGCATCAACTCCATCATCGCCTCCATGCTCTTCAAGTTCGGCCCCGACGAGTTGCGCTTCATCATGGTCGATCCCAAGGTGGTCGAGATGCAGATGTACAACCGCCTGCCGCACTTGGTGGTGCCGGTGGTCACCGATCCCAAGAAAACTGTTTCGGCCCTCAAGTGGGTGGTCAACGAGATGGAGAAGCGCTACCGCATCTTCGCCAAGGAGGGCGTGCGCAACTTCGACGGCTTCAACAACCGTCCACGCAAGGACGCGCCCGGCAAGGCGACGGCGGAGAAAACGGCCGAACCCGACCAGGAAGCTCCCGAAGTGACCGCTGAGAATGCGGCCGAACCCGGCGAGGCGGAAGAGGGTGGTGTTCCCAAAAGTCATCAGGCTCCGCCCTGGTCCGATGAGGATGTCGACACCGACAAGGAAACCACCGAATCCATCGCCACCGCGCTTGAAGAGGGCGACCTCACCCCCGAAGCTGAGCAGGACGACCTCGGCCTCGATCTGGATGAGGAAGAGGAGACTCCGGATCGCTTCCCCTACATCGTGGTGCTCATCGATGAGCTCGCTGACCTCATGCAGACGGCACCCGCTGACGTGGAAATGTGCATTGCGCGCATTGCCCAGAAGGCGCGGGCCGCCGGCATCCACCTCATCATCGCCACCCAGACGCCGCGGGCCGATGTGGTCACCGGCATCATCAAGGCCAACATCCCGAGCCGCATCGCCTTCCAGGTCAGCTCACAGCTCGACTCGCGGGTCATCCTCGACACCAAGGGTGCCGAGAAACTGGTCGGCAAGGGCGACATGCTCTACCTGCCGCCCGGCTCTGCCAAGCTGGAGCGCGCCCAGGGTGCCTTTGTGACTGATGAGGAAGTCGAGCGCATCATCGATCACTGCGCCGCTCAGGGGGAACCGAATTTCGAGGAGGAGATCGAAAAGGCCATCATGGAGGGGGATGTTGACGAGGAGGATGAGGTTTCCGATGCCGACGAGGAAATGATCACCAAGTGCATCGAAGTCGTGAAGCAGGAGCAGAAGGCCAGCACCTCGCTCTTGCAGCGTCGGCTGCGCCTCGGCTACACCCGGGCGGCCCGCATGATCGACATCCTCGAGCAGCGGGGGATTGTGGGTCCTGCCGACGGGGCTCGTCCTCGCGAGGTCTACATGAAATGAGACCTGCGGGGCTCCGGTCCTGCGTGCCCCCGAAAAATTCGGAAATCCGTGATTTTCAGGTTGTCAAAATCCGGCACTCCGCTCTTACTTCCGGCCCGCTGATGTGGTGATTTTCGCCCTCCAGCGGCCCCAAACAGAAGGCTCAATAGCTCAGTTGGTAGAGCAGCGGATTGAAAATCCGCGTGTCCCTGGTTCGATCCCGGGTTGAGCCACCACTTTCCTCAAAAGCCCGCCATCCCACGGCGGGCTTTTTTGTGTCTGAATTCCTGCTTAGGATGCCTCGGTCATGTGCAACGTTTACCGGCTC
>JAWVYP010000249.1:0-3982 GCA_033722655.1 Akkermansiaceae bacterium
ATCGACGGCCTCATCCACATCTCGCAACTCAGCGAAGACCACGTGGAGAAGGTCAAGGACGTCATCAAGGTCGGCGACGAGATCGAGGCCCGCGTGATCAAGGTCGACAAGGTCGAGCGCCGCATCGGTCTTTCCATCAAGGCCGTCGGTTACAGCGAGGAACAGCTCGAGAAGGAAAGTGCGAGCTTCGAAAGCCTGCGTCCTTCCAGCGAAATGGTCGGCCTCGAACAGGCCTTCAACCTCGCCACCGCCGCCTCCGAAGAGGAGTGGAGCCCGAGCTCCGAGGACGAGGAGGAGGAAGAGTCCAAGGACTGACCCTCCAAGCACTCAACAATCACAAGACGCCGGTCGGGATGTCCCGTCCGGCGTTTTTGTTGGAGTGGCAGCCTGCGGCCAGCCATGAAAGCCCTTGGCTGCTTCCCAGCAGCCATTGATCCTGCACGCCTTGCAAAGCAGCAAAATGACTCGGATCGTCAGTCCGCGTCTTTAATCAGCGCTTCCCTAAGGCAGATGGCACCTAACCCGGAAATTTCATGAAACCTCGGTCTGCGGCTTGTCCCTCCCGATGTTGCCTGCGTTCTCCTTGAAAACGCAGTTGGACAGAGTGTCAACTCAGCCCTGACTGCGTTTTCAGCGTCGGCCTTAGCAACATCGAGAATTCCTGCGCCTCGCCCACGAGAATCATGAAAGATCCGGGCTAAGGCTCAGCCGCCAATAGTGAACCTACGCTCTCACGGCTGCGCGATGCAAAAATGGCTCGAAAGGCCTCCATCGCGCTTTCAAAGCGCCACTCTCGAAGCCATTTGACACAACCAAACTCCGCCCTAGCTTGAATGGTTACCACTAACAACCCCACCCCATACCATGGACATCAAAGAACGAGCACTCACCGCCAAGCAGAAGATCAGCGACACCCTTGAGGATCGACTCGACCGCGTAGAAGATTTCATTTCCCGCCGCGGCATCGGCTCCTCCCAGCTGCGCAAGGCGAAGAAGGTCCAGCGCAACATCAACCTCGCGATTGCTGCTGGCAGCCTGATCACCGTCGCCGGCATCGCCGTCTGGGCCCTGTCCTCGACCGGCGACGAGGATGATGACCAATCCTGAGGCACCACAGTTCAGGCTTCCTCCCATCTCCACTCAGCTGTGACCCTGCGGCATCCCTGCCATGTCGGTCTGGCCACCCATCAAGAATTCCTGCGCCAACCAGGCGGTGATCCTCAAGGACACCACCGTGGAATGGTTCAAGTGTGATGTGCCACGCCGGGCCGCATCCGTGGCCTATTTTGCCGCCTTCACCCTGGCTCCCCTGCTGGTGGTCATGATCGGCGTCTTCAGCCTGATGATGTCCCAGGAGGTCATGCGCGATGCCTTGTTGGATGAAATTCGCAACCTTGCGGGTCCTCAGGCCTCCGAATTTGCGGACAAGCTGCTGACCAACATGTCGGGCAGCGACAAGGGCCTGTGGGGCACCATCATCGGTCTTGGCATCTCCATCTTTGCTGCGACCACCGTCTTTTCCCAGCTCCAGCACCACATGAACCAGATCTGGGAGGTGAGTCCCAAACCCGGCAAAGGCATCCTCGTATTCCTGCGCGCCCGCGGCATTGCCTTCGTCTACATCCTGGTCATCGGTCTCCTGCTGCTCTCCTCCATCGCCATTGATGCCGCCTTGGTCGGCTTTCGCGACACCATCAGCGCCTGGCTGCCCGGCAAGTTCGGACTCGTCAGTTGGGGCAACGCTCTGTTCTGGTTTTTGGTCTCCATCGGCATCTTCGCCTCGATGTTCAAATTCATGCCCGACATCCGCCTCCGCTGGCGTGACACTCTGCCCGGAGCCGCGGTGACCGCCATTCTCTTCAGTGTCGGTCGCGAAGGAGTTGGCCTCTATCTCGGCAAGAGCGCGGCCGTCTCCGCTTTCGGCGCGGCCGGTGCCCTGGCCATCATTCTCTTCTGGGTGTACTACACCTGCATGGTCTTTCTCTACGGCGTGGTCTATTGCCGCAGCTACCTGAATCACCATGAACGCCAGGTAAAGGCAAAGTCCTACGCCTCAAAGGGCAGCTCCTGAGCCAGCAGCAAGGAGTCGCCCCGGTCCGGATACCAGGCCAGCCCGGATCTTTCATGATTCTCGTGGGCGAGGCGCAGGAATTCTCGATCTTGCCAAGGCCGACGCTGGAAACGCAGTTCGGCATGAGTTGGCACTCTGTTAAGCTGCGTTTTCGAGGAGAACGCAGGCAACATCGGCAAAGACAAGCCGCTGACCGAGGTTTCATGAACGATTCGGGCTAGTGCCGCTTGAGCTGTTCCAATTGGGCCGCCGGTGGTTCCGAGCGGCTTGAAAAGTAGATCACCGCCCCTACGCCGGCCCCGTGGGCACCACCCAGTCGTTCCCGGACATCATGATCGGGAAAGCGGTAGGTCGCCCTCCTTCGATGGATGGCACAGGCGACGATGAACAAGGCAATCGCGACAAGTGCCCCAATCAGCATGAATCCCCATCTCCACCAGAATGCCTTCACCTTTTGCAAAGGCTCATTGCCTTGGGTCACGATCGGATCCCCCTCCCCTGGCTCCTTCATCACCAGCGGCGCCGGACTTGCCGCGCCCGCTTCCAGCAGGCGCACCATGCGGTCCATGCGGATGGAAAGCTGCACCATGAACTTTTCCAGGGCCTCCGGAGCCGTCACGGCGGACTCCGTGAACTCGATGCAGCTCACCAAGGCGCGCTGCTGCTCAATTCTTGGCACCACCGCATCGAGCGCCTCCGAGAGGTGCAGTTCCGCACGCTCAGGAGTCCCCATGTAATAGTAGAGGACGACCTCGGGCTTGTCGGGGCTCGGCCAATGTCCATGCAGGGCGGTCTCCGTGCTGCTACGCACCAGCTCCTGATCGCCCTTGAAAAGCAGCACCCGCAAATTGATCTTCGAGTCGCTGGCGTAATAGTCCAGAAACTCGCGGGCGTCCCGCGCTTCGGAACCCCGCAGCAGGCGCTGAGGATCCAGCAACAGCCCTTGAGGCGGATTGGCAAAGTAGGCATCGTGCCAGCGACCTTCGAGCGGCACGCGCTCCACATCTGCACCCGTCTGGGCAAAGGCGAACGCATGGGTCAGCATGGCGGCCAGCAGCACGGCATGGGCCTTCATGAGAGGTCCTCCTCCCTATCCATGGGCCGGTGCCCATCCCTGAGAGGCCTGACCTCGTCCACCAGCTGCGGTTGAACGCTGTCGGCAGATCTCTCTCCCCGCTTGGCACGGCGCCGGGCCTTGCAACTAAGCCCGATCAGGACTCTCTCAAGCTGGTCGAGCACGCGCACGATGCCATCGGCGTAGCGCTCCTCAAGCCAATGACCATGGGCGCGGCAGAGGCAATCGAAGGTCAGGATCTCATCCAGATGTTCATCGAGCAGGTAGCCGTAGGTGATGCAAGCCGCCCGGTGTTCGGGATCGATGGTGATCAGGATGCCCGCCTCGTTGGGCATGTCCACCGGCACATCATCGAAGGCCGCGCGGTTGAGCAACCAGAAGCTGAAGCCACGCAGGTCCTCCAGCGTCCCCGGATTGCCGGTGTAGATGGCCACAAACAACTGGGGAAACCGTTTCGAAAAACGACCCATCGCCAACTGCACCCGTTCCCGGTCCTCGTGGCGCAGCACTCCGGCGCGATCCGTCAGCCGTCGCAAGCTCCAGTCATCTGCCCCGAATTGCCGGTCCGCAATCTCCATCGAGAATCCACAATGCGGGCAAGTCTCCGCCCCGCGATGAATTCGATGGACGCAGCGGGGGCATTTCATGTGGCAGTTGTAGTTTTTGGGAGATGGAGCGTCAAGGGGGGCGCTGAGGCGAGTCATGAGACATGAGTCATGGGAGCTGTCGCAGGCATGGACACCATAACTGTAGCGGCGGGCTATGACCGGCGCCCAGACTCCCAGCCTCGTTTAGACGGTGCAATACCCCCCCGACAGCCGTGCCACATGCGAACC
>JAWVYP010000250.1:0-3872 GCA_033722655.1 Akkermansiaceae bacterium
CATCGTAGCCGAAGGCCACGCCGGGGACTGCCGCGACCTTGTAGCGCGAAAGCAGTTTGTCGCAGAGATTCATGGACTTGAGACCGGTTTCACCCGTGTAGACAAAGAAGTAGAAGGCGCCCTTGGGCTCCACCACGCGGATGTTGGGAATCTCCTTGAGACGGCCCAGCACGAACTGGCGCTTCACGTCGTATTCGCCACGGAGGTCCTCGATGAAGCTCTGGTCGCCTTCCAAGGCGGCGAGTCCACCGTATTGGGCAAAGGTGGTGGCGTTGGAGACGCTGTGGTTCTGGATTTTATTGATGGCCTCGGCTACCGGTCCGGCAGCGGCGGTGTAGCCCAGGCGCCAGCCGGTCATGGAGTAGCATTTGGAGAAGCCGTTTACGGTGATGGTCAGGTCGTAGAGTTCGTCGCTGAGCGAGGCGATGGAAACGTGCTTGGCATCGTCATAGACGAGCTTCTCGTAAATCTCGTCGGAGAGGATCATGATATCCTCGGAAAGGGCCACTTCACCCAGATCGCGCAGTTCCTGTTCGGAATACACCGCGCCGGTCGGGTTGCCGGGGGAATTGATGATCACCATTTTGGTGGCGGGAGTCATCGCTTCCTCGAATTGCGCGGGGGTCATTTTCCAGCCGGTTTCCTCGGTGGTCTCGACGATGACGGGTTTGCCACCTGCCATGCGCACCATTTCCGGATAGGACACCCAGTAGGGGGACGGGATGATGACTTCATCCCCCTCCTCCACCACCGAAAGGATGGCGTTGTAGCAGGCCATCTTGGCACCAGCGGTGACACAGATCTGCTTGGGCTCGTAGTCGAGGCCGTTGTCGTCGGCGAATTTCTTGGACAGGGCCTGACGAAGTTCGGGAATGCCTCCAGCGGGGGTGTATTTGGTGCGACCCTCGTTGAGGGCCTGGATGGCAGCCTCCTTGATGTGGATCGGGGTATCGACTTCAGGCTCGCCACCGGCTAGGGCGTAGACTTCTTCGCCATCGGCGACCATGGCCTTGGCTTGGGCGGTGATGGCCAGGGTGAGAGAGGGGGAAACCTCGTTGATTCGGGATGAAATGGTGTCCATGGGTGCTCGCAAGTGTTGATCTGCCACAACCAAGGGACAGAGCGTGATGCGAGCCCCTCGGCAGGGCGGCGCTTTTGTGCCGCCTCCCCCACCGGCATGCAAGCGAAATGCTGTGGAAATGCGGACCCTGCCGCCGACTGGCCTCGAAGCGGAAAAAAGGACTCCTCCAGAAGCACGAAACCAAGGGTTGGCAGGTGGTGCCCTCATCTGCTAAGCTGCAGGCTGAAAACCCCACACACATATCCCTGACCATGAAAACCATTCTCGTCTCCCTCTCCTCTGCCGCCCTGCTGCTCCTCGGCAGCTCCTGCTGTGTCAAGGTCCCCATTGATCCCAACACCGGCGAACCCTCCATGGGAATGATGCCGGAAAACTATGACGGCAGCTGCGGCCTCGGCCCGCTCTGCGGCAAAGAGCACCAGAGATCCAGCTGCAACAGCAAGAAGGACTGCAACAGCAAGAAGGACTGCAACAGCAAGAAGGACTGCGGTTGCAACTAGGTCCTGTTGACGAATTTACGAAATGGCGATGGGAGACGGTGGATGAATATCGCAAGGTCCTGCACAAAATGCGTATCCACACGTCTCCACATCCGTGTTTTGAGCAGCAGCGCAGCGATTTCGTCCACCAGCCCCAGTTTGCCCAATCATGACGGCAATGCCATTGCGGCTGAATTTGCCGCTTGGAAACCATGCCTTGAGTGGCTGAAGCCACAAGCTTTCCGAGACCACCCTCCGGGCTTGCCCTGGATTTCCTTGAGCCGCGTTTTCGAGGAGAACGCAGGCAACATCGGCAAGAACAAGCCGCAGACCGAGGTTTCATGAACGATTCGGGCCAGCCCGGATAGATCGTGGTCTCGCAAAGCAGCTTTAGCGACCCCTCTTCACAGTTTGCGCTGGGTCAGCTCCGACCAGTGGACCCGATCCCGCGCGTGATCGAAGCTCGCGGCCCCGAGGCGACTCAGGGTCGCCACGCTTTTGCCTGCGACCAGCACCTCGTTCATGGCTTGAGGTGAGCGGATTGCGCGCACCACCGGATAGGCCTGCCTGAGCTGTCGCCGGGTCAGCGACTGCATGGTCCTGTGGCCCTTGCCAATCACCAGATTGACGGCCAGCACGCCGCCCGGGCTCACCGCGCGCTTCAAGCGCGGAAGGAGTGCCTCGTCCACTGGCGACTGGGGCCGGAACACGTCGGTCCTGCCCGCGAGGTAGATGTCATCAATGACCACGTCAAAACGGCGCCGGTTGCGCGCCAGCCAGCAGTAGCCGTCGTCGATGGCGACCTCGATGTTCAGGGCATCCAGCTCCATGTGCTTGCGTGCCAACTCGACCACCTCGCCATCAATGTCGACCGCGCAGAGCTCGCAGTCCGGCAGGAGGTGGCGCAGGATGCGAAAGCTGGTGCCACCCGCCAGTCCCAGCATCAGGATGGACTTCGGCTTCTGTTTGCCGAGCAGGGCCGCAGCGGCAATCAAATCCCAGGCCAGACCGGTGAGGAAGCGCTGGTGGTGATGCCAGGCGTGGACGGCACCCTCGACACGGAATTCGGTGGACCACTTCGATTTCCAGACCTCCAGGGCCTGGAAGGCAGTTTCAACCCTCTCGACGCGTCGCATTTCAAGGATTCAATATTCCTCCTCTTCCCCCTCCATCTCGGGCACCGGTGGAATCAGGTCCTCGCGCTCGAGCAGGCGCTCGAGATCCAGGTCTGGCAGCAGGTCGGGAGAGGTTTGGCGCACGGTGGCCACGTAAGGCACGAGGCGGTCAAGTTCGGCAATCGCGCAGTGCACCATGGAGGCGATGATGTCCGCGTCGTATTTTTCGCGCTCAAAGAGATTGGTGATGCGGAAGACGAGCACCTCGCGATCCAGGTCGTATTCGAAGCCGCCCAGGGTCAGTGGCTTGTTTGCGCGCATGAGCAATTCCAGCACGTAGGGCCGGGAGGTTTCGGTGAGCGTCATCGGTGTCTCGGTTACCACGGTCAGGGCATTGAGCTGGGGGTGGGCCTGGGCGATAAGATCCACCCGGGTGTGGTGACCTTCAAAGCCGGAGCGCAGGACTTCGGCGCCCTCGACCAGTTCGCAATGCCAACTATTGGCACCAAAGGTCTCTTCGACCGAGAGAATTTGACGGGAATGCGGACGCATGGCCGCGAAGATGGGGAGCCCCGAGCGGGCCAACAATCATTTTTTATCAGCCAGCCGCTGCTCCAGGGCGTGGATGAGCAATTCGCGCCTGGGCTTGGGAATCGGCCGCAGGGTGAGATGCACCCCACTGCTCTGCGCCTCATCGAAGTGCAGGGTCACTTGATGGTCGGTGACATCGATGCTGGCAATTTCCTGCCAGTAAATCGCCCGCATGTGCTTTTGAGGGCGGAAAAGCGGAAATACCTCCACGCCCATGGGCGTCAGGATGAGATAGGCGTGCCGGGTCATGCGCACGGCGAGGCGCGCCACCAGCCAGGCCAGGATCAGCGGGACCAGCGCCCAGAGGGGATGGGGCAGCGCAGTATTGATGTCGCGGTAGTAGGCACTCGCAATCACGGTGAAGGCCGCTGTAGCAAGGACGGCGGCTAGGATCAGCAGGGGTTTGGCCTGGGCAGCGCGCGTGAAACGCAATTCCTGTTCCGGATTCTGCAGGGGCTTGGGCATCTCAGTCCTTGGAGTCCTTGATCTCCACCTCGACGAAATCGTCCCCATCCCGCTTCTGGCGCCAGTGATTGATGGCCACCACGATGGTCATGCCGATGAAGATGAAGGAGGCTTCGAGGAAAAAGGGCGTGCTCATCACCC
>JAWVYP010000251.1:0-3842 GCA_033722655.1 Akkermansiaceae bacterium
GATCCCCGGCCTTTCCTGGTGGCGGTGATGTTTGGGGCGAGTGCGAGCTTCATTACGCCCATCGGTTACCAGACCAATACCTACATCTTTGCTTCGGGCGGCTACCGCTTCTCGGACTTCGTGCGGGTAGGTGCGCCACTCAACCTCCTGCTGTGGGCGGTGGCCGTGATCCTGATTCCGGTTCTCTGGCCCTTCTAGCCCGGAAATTTCATGAAACCTCCGGGCTGGCCCGGTTGACGCAGGTTCAGTCCAGCAGGGTGGGGGCGGGTGGATTCTCCATTGGACTCGCCAAGACTGGCATGCTTGTTGCAGGATGCCCGCGTGCTCACCGACACCCGCGCGCAGGCTGCTCGCATTCTCGGCTCGTTCAACCGCAACGAGCGCAAGTCCCTCCTGCGCACCTTGTCCTGCGTCCTGGTTGCCGCGCTGGTGGTCTGGCTGCCGGGCTGGTTCGGCCTCTCTGTCTACGATGGCCTGAGCGCCGCTGGGCGGGCCTCGCTGGGAATCGTGGTGCTCGCCGCCCTGCTCTGGATCACTGAGGCGATGCCGGCCTTTGCCGTTGCCCTGCTGGTGATCGGCTTGCAGGTGGGCATCCTGGGCCGCCCTGGGGGTGTGTTTGCCGCAGAGGGGGACAAACAGGTCTGGCTGATGTTTGTCGCCCCCTGGGCCTCCTCCATCATGTGGCTCTTCATTGGGGGCTTCGTCCTCGCCCATGCCTGCGCGAAGACCAAACTCGATGAATGGCTGGCGGGCATGCTGCTGAGACGCTTGCTCGGCAAGCCTGCGCTATTGGTGCTCGGCATCATGGCTGTGACCTATGTCTTCAGCATGTTCATGTCCAACACCGCCACCGCCGCGATGGTGATGACGATGACCGCCCCGGTCCTGCTGGGCATGGGCAAGGAGGCCAAGCTGGGACGCGGCATGGTGCTCGCCGTGGCCTGTGGCGCCAACCTCGGCGGCATGGCGACCATCATCGGCACTCCGCCCAATGCGATTGTCGCCGGTCAGCTCCCCGCCGGCCAGAAGATCCAATTCCTCGAGTGGATGGGCATCGCCCTGCCGCCCTCGCTGATGCTGGCTGCGGTGGCCTATGCCTACATCTGGTGGCGATATGTGCGTGGCGAGCAGACGCAGGTGAACGAACTCGAACGCGAGCCCTCCGATGACCGGACCCTCCGCCAGCGCGTGGTGGTGATGATCTTCTTCGCCATCACCCTGATCCTGTGGATGGGTGGGAGCTTCTGGGGCGTCTCGGCTCCCGTGGCCTCGCTGGTGCCCATCGTCGGCCTTGCGGTTTGCGGGGTGATGACCGCCGAGGACATCAACGAGCTGCCCTGGGATGTGCTGTTGCTTTTGGCAGGTGGCCTGTCGTTGGGGGTCGGGGTCAATGAAACCGGCCTCGCCAACTGGTTTGCCGAGCAGATTCCCATCGGGCTGCCGCCGTTGGGCGTGGCCATGGCCTTTGCCATGGTCGGACTGGTGCTCTCCAACCTGATGAGCAATACCGCCGCCGCCGCGCTATTGATTCCGCTGTCCGCCAGCCTGGTGGCGCCCGAGAACGTGCGGCTGGTGATGGTGGCCGTGGCGATTGCCTGTTCCTCTTCGATGTGCCTGCCCATTTCGACCCCTCCCAACGCGATTGCCTACAGCAGTGGCCGCCTGCGGGCCGTCGATTTCCTCGTGCCTGGCCTGATCATCGCGGTCCTGATTCCCCTGGCGGTCCTGTGGCTCAGTGTGGTGACTTGAGCGGTTTTTACACAAATGGATCATCTTGAATCATTGCCTACAGCGGGATGTTGGGCTATTGATTGAAGTATGACCTCGGAAACCCAAACTCAGCAGTCCAACTACATCACGACCTCGGACGTTCTCAAGAAGCCCCGCTTCCGTGACCGGGCCCTGGGGTTCCTCAACGA
Organism: Akkermansiaceae bacterium; assembly: GCA_033722655.1. GTDB lineage: Bacteria > Verrucomicrobiota > Verrucomicrobiia > Verrucomicrobiales > Akkermansiaceae > Luteolibacter. The sequence goes on from JAWVYP010000251.1 coordinate 1,920, forward strand.
CCTGGATTCCGAAAACGCGGACCATCAGGCGCTTGAGAGAGGAATCCGCCTGTTGCTCGAGCTGGTTGAGGAAAGCCGAACCGGCCGTTACGAGCTTTTGCCCATCGGCCTCTTCGCCCGCGCGGTTGTCGAGTTGGAGCAATTTGTCATCTATCACGACCCGGCGTTCCCCTCGGGCGAGGACAGTTATGAGGACATGCTGGGCCGGATCACGACCCTCTGTGATGCCTACCGCGAAGTGATCGACGAATTCCAGGAGTGGAGCGAGAAGCAGCCGGAATTCGATGCCAGGCGCATCACCCAGAAGATCAGCCTGCCCACCGACACCTGGTATCCCTGAGCTGTCTACGGCTGGCCAAACTCACGGCGAATCCTTCTGGTCGAGGAAGGACTTGCGGCAGAGTTCTGCATATTTGCCTTCCTTGGCGAGCAACTCGTCGTGGGTGCCCTGCTCGATGACCTCGCCCTTCTCCAGCACGTAGATGCGGTCGGCATTCTGAATGGTCGAGAGGCGGTGGGCGATGACGAAGGCGGTGCGGTTTTTCATCAGGGCGTCGAGCGCGTCCTGGATCTGGCGTTCGGTCTCGGAGTCGACCGAAGCAGTCGCCTCGTCGAGCAGGAGAATGGGCGCGTTCTTGAGCAGCGCGCGGGCAATGGAGAGGCGCTGCTTCTCGCCTCCCGAAAGCTTGACGCCACGCTCGCCGACATTGGTATCGAGCCCTTTGGGCAGGCCTTCGACGAAGGTTTTGGCGTGGGCGGCTTCCAGGGCCTGCCACATTTCCCCGTCGCTGGCGCGGCGTTTCGCCAGCATCAGGTTTTCGCGCACCGTGCCGTTGAAGAGGAAGGGTTCCTGGGTGACGTAGCCGAGCTGCTCGCGCAGGGCGGGCTTGGCGAGGGTGGCGATGTCGATGCCATCAATGGTGATGCGGCCTTCGGTCACCTCATAGAAGCGGTTGAGCAGCGAGAGCACGGTGGACTTGCCCGCACCCGTCGAGCCGACCAGGGCGATGGTCTTGCCGGGCTCGGCCTCGAGATCGACGTGGCTGAGGGTGGGCTGCTTGTCGTAGGCAAAGCTGACGTCCTCGAAGCGGACGTGGGCGCGGATGTCATCGGGCAGGGTGTCGCCGGAAGCGGCGTTGGCCTCGTCCTCGGAGTCGATGATCTCGAAGACCCGGTCGCCGGCGGCTCGCGAGGAGAAGATCATCTGGTTGAGCTGGCGCAGCTTGGTGACGGGTTCGTAAAAGAGGCCCAGAAGCAGGAAGAACATGAACAGGTCGCCGGTGGTCATCTGCTTGTTGATCACCGCAGCCGAGCCGAAGCCCAGCACCAGCACGTAGCCCAGCATGCCGGCGAATGACATGGCGGGATTGTAGAAGGCCCACCACTTCATCAGATAGAGAGTGGCCTTGCGCACGCCGTGGGAGAGGCGGTTGAAGTTGCGGTGCTCCTCGCCCTCGGCGGCATAGGACTTGATCTGACGGATGCCCGCAATGTTGTCGTGCAGCAGGGAGTTGAGCGCGGAGGTGGCGTTGCGTTCTGCGCGGTGGCGGAAACGGGCGTCCTTGGAGTAGATCCAGGCACCGGTGATGAGGATGGGGATGGGCAAAGTGGCCCAGAGGGCGACCTGCCAGTCAGCCACATACATGACGATGCCGACGGCCAGCAACTGGATGAAGGCAACCAGGCCCAATTCGATGCCGTCGATGAGCACGCGCTCCATCGCGGTGACGTCCTCGACGACCCGGGTCATGATGTCGCCGGTGCGGCGGCTGTCGAACCAGGGCAGGGGCAGGCGCTGGATCTTGCGGTAGAGGTCGGAGCGGATGTCGTAGATCACATTCTGCTCGAAATGGTTGTTCACCAGAATCCGGGCGCAGTTCATGCCGTCCTTGAGGAAATAGGCTCCAAGGGCCAACAGGACCC
>JAWVYP010000252.1:0-3829 GCA_033722655.1 Akkermansiaceae bacterium
CGCCCCGGAGAATCCAGCAAAGCGAAGCCCACTACAGGGGCGCTCTATGAGCGCCCATCCATCATGCTGGGCGGTCATCGACCGCCCCTACAGTTTTCTGAGGCTCCGGGGCGGACTAAAGTCCGCGCTCCATCACCCGAATTCAGTTTGCCCGGCGCAGCCCGGATCCGTAATGTCCCCCCACGCCATGTCTGACAAGCCCTTCGTCTACCAGGATATCTACCCGCTCGGTGAGGACCCCACCGAATACGAATGCATCAGCACCGAGGGGGTCTCGGTCAGCGAATTCGAGGGCAAGCCGGTGCTCAAAGTCTCGCCCGAAGCCCTCACTCTGCTCTCCCAGGAGGCCATCAAGGCAATCAACTTCACCTTGCGCACCTCCCACCTCAAGCAGGTCGCGGCCATCCTCGACGATCCGGAGGCCTCCGAGAACGACCGCATGGTCGCGCTGATGATGCTCAAGAACGCGGAGATCGCCGCCAACGGCATCCTCCCTTTCTGCCAGGACACCGGCACGGCCACCATCATGGGCAAGAAGGGCCAGCAGGTCTGGACCGAGGGCAATGATGCCGAACACCTCTCCAAGGGCGTCTACAGCGCTTACACCAAGGAGAACCTGCGCTACTCGCAGACGGCTCCCCTCACCATGTATGAGGAGACCAACACCAAGACCAATCTCCCCGCCCAGATCGACCTCTATGCCGACCAAGGCGACGCCTACAAATTCCTGTTCGTGACCAAGGGTGGTGGCTCGGCCAACAAGACCTTCCTCTATCAGGAGACCAAGGCCCTGCTCAATCCCGAGCGCCTTAAGGAGTTCTGCTTGGAGAAACTCAAGTCACTCGGCACCGCAGGCTGTCCTCCCTACCACCTGGCCTTCGTCATCGGCGGCACCTCGGCCGAAGCCAACCTCAAGACCGTGAAGATGGTGACCACTCGCTACTACGACGAGCTACCCACCAGCGGCAACGAACACGGCCGCGCCTTCCGCGACCTCGAACTCGAGAAGGAACTGCTCGATCTCGCCCGCAAGACCGGCATCGGCGCCCAGTTTGGCGGCAAATACTACGCCTTGGACATGCGCGTGGTGCGCCTGCCCCGCCACGGCGCCTCCTGCCCCGTCGGCATCGGCGTCTCCTGTTCCGCCGACCGCCAAGCCAAGGCCAAGATCACCAAGGATGGCATCTTTCTGGAAAAGCTGGAGAAGAACCCCGGTCAGTTCATTCCCGAAAAATACAAAGACTGGAAATTCAAGGGAGTCTCCATCGACCTCGACCAAGGCATGGAAGAAACGCTCAAGACCCTCGACAAGTATCCGGTCACCACGCCACTCGCACTCAACGGCACCATCATCGTCGCTCGTGACATCGCCCACGCCAAGCTCAAGGAGATCCTCGAAAAGGAGGGCGAGCTGCCCGACTACTTCAAGAAATACCCCGTCTACTACGCCGGCCCGGCCAAGACGCCCGAGGGCATGCCCTCCGGCTCCTTCGGCCCCACCACTGCCGGCCGTATGGACAGCTACGTCGACCTCTTCCAGGCCAATGGCGGCTCCATGGTCATGCTCGCCAAAGGCAACCGCTCCGACGCGGTCACCGAGGCCTGCAAGAAGCACGGCGGCTTCTACCTTGGCTCTGCTGGTGGCCCCGCCGCCCTCCTGGCCAAGAACCACATCAAGTCGCAGGAAGTCGTCGCCTTCCCCGAACTGGGCATGGAAGCCGTGTGGAAGATCACCGTGGAGAACTTCCCGGCCTTCATTCTGGTCGACAACAAGGGCAACGATTTCTTCAAGAATCCCAATCAGTGCCCGGTGGCGTGATCGGAGTGGCGCTCTCCTTAGAGCGCCATGGAGGCCCTTGGATGCTTTCCAGCATCCGAGACCTATCGAGGCTGCCGTAGTTGGAAGGCAACAATGCCTTCCAAGGCTGTTCTGGCGCGCTATGGAGAGCGCCACACCAAAAGGCGGCCGAATCGCAGAATGCCCTACCGCACGGGAACGGCGCGGGGCGGCCTGGCTTCCGGCACTGGATTGGCTCGGGGCGCGGCGCGTGGCGTGTTCTCGGGAATCACCGGAGCGGCCTTGGGCGCAATCGGCAGGCCGGTTTCGGGGTCGATGGCGATGGCGCGTGCGGGATGGAGCGGGCATTTGTCATCCGGAGCGGGAGCGGTGTCGGCGGCCAGGAGGGCGGAGTCGGCGCAGTTTTCGACTGCGCATCCGGTGGTGGCGCGCTTGCCCGAGAGACGGCAGATGTCGAGGGCGACCTTGCGCGGGTTGTGGAGCATGCCGGCGGGGTAATCGAGCTCGTCGGCGGTCTTCATGACCTCGGCCCACACCGGCAGGGCCAGGTAAGAGCCGTAGCCGGAGCTGATGGTGCGCTTGTTCTCATCGAAGCCGACCCACACCGCGCAGGTCAGCTGGGAGGTGTAGCCGGCGAACCAGGCGTCGACGAAGTTGTCGGTGGTGCCGGTCTTGCCGGCGCTGGGCTTGGTGAAGCCGTGGCGTTTGACCGATGCCGCGGTGCCACTGCGGGTCACTTCCTGCAGGATGCCCGAGACGTCCTTCGCCGAGCGGGCCAGGGCGGCGGCATAGGAAATGGGACGCGTGCTGTAGAGCACATTGCCATCGCGGTCGCGGATCTCGGAGATGATGTAGGGGCGGAAGCGCTCCCCTTCGTTGGGGAAGATGGAGTAGGCGCTGGCCACTTCCCAAGGGGTGGCTTCCCAGGTGCCGAGGTAGGAAGAGGGCATGCGCGGGATGTCCTCCTTGAAGCCGGCGAGCTTGGCGACGTCCTGGATCCGGTCCATGCCGGCGTAGTTGCCGACCCGGATGGACATGGTGTTGCGCGAGCGGATCAGGCCGTAGGCCGCGGGGAACATGCCGCCGAACTTGCCGTCGGAGTTCATCGGGTTCCAGTTGCCGGCTCCGGCAATCTCGCCGCGGCGCAGCGGGCCGTCGCTGACGGGGGTGCTGGGCCTCATGCCACGGTCGAAGGCGGCGAGGTAGAGGAAGGACTTGAAGAGCGAGCCGACCTGGCGCTTGGCATACTTGGCGCGGTTGAAGCGCGACTGCTTGACATCGCGGCCGCCGACCACCGCCAGGGCCGCCCCGGTGCGGTTTTCAATGACTACCACCGCCCCCTGGATGTACTCGGGGCCCTGGCTCGGATCCTCCGGGTCGGGCTGGTAGTCCTCGCGCTTGGGATGGCGGTAGCCAGCGAGCTGTTCGATCTCGGTGAGGCGCTTGTCGAGGGCCTCCACCGCCTTGTCCTGCAGGCGCTTGTCGATGGTGGTGGTGATGATGAGCCCGCCAATGTCGATGTCCTCCTGCTCGAGGATGATGTTGAGGTCGTTGCGGATGGCATTCATCGCATAGGACTCGTTGGAGCCGCGGCGCTCGATGGGGCGGACCTCCAGGGGCGTGGCCTTGGCCGCCTCCGCCTCCTCCCGGGTGATCTTGTCGGCGGCGACCATGCGCGCCAGGGTGGTGTTGCGTTCGCGTTCGGCGGCCTCCATCGAGCGGAAGGGATTGTAGGCGTCGGGCCCGCGCACGATGCCCGCGAGCATGGCCGACTCGGAGAGCTTGAGCTCGGCGGGATGCTTCTCGAAGTAGATGCGCGAGGCCTCGCCGATGCCGCGGATCTGGCGGCCCCAGTTGATCTGGTTGATGTAGGCCTCGAGCAGTTCGTCCTTGGTGAAGCGGGCCTCGAGGCGCACCGCGATGGCGATCTCGAGGAATTTGCGATCGAGCTGACGCAGGAACTGGCCACGCTTCTCGCCCTCCTTGAGACCGAAGATGTCGCTGGAGAGCTGCTGGGAGATGGTGGAGGCG
>JAWVYP010000253.1:0-3805 GCA_033722655.1 Akkermansiaceae bacterium
CATGTAGGGCGAGGGATTGACGAAGCGCAGGGCGCGGTAGAGATCGACCGGCGGCAGCGTGAAGGAGGTCTCGAAGCGCTGGCTGGGCACGAACTGGAAGATGTCGCCGGCGGCGATGAACTCCTTGCCCTCGCGTACCATGGATTCGTATTCCTCCTGGCTGGTGTTGCTGGTCGCCTCTTCGGGTTCCACCTCGATCAGGCCATTGAGGGCGGGCACGTGGAGCGGTCGGTTGAGGATCTCCACCATGGCTTCAATCCGCCCACAAGCTTCGGCATAGGCATCCTCGGGCGAATCGGCCTCGCCGATGAAGGCGTTGGCCACGACCAGCAGACGGCGCAGACGGTGATCGAAGACCAGTAGGGTGTCGGCAAGGATGAACATCGCATCGGGCACTCCCAGGCTGTCCGGAGGCGAATCCGGCAGGGTTGGCTCGAACTGGCGCACTGCATCGTAGGAAAGATAGCCGACCATGCCGCCATAGAAGACCGGCAGATCGCCGTGGTGGACCGGCTCATAGGGCTTCATTTCCGCCTCGAGCGTGGCGAGCAAATCCTTCTCGGCCCGGATCTTGCGTTCCCTGGAGCCACTGCGAATGGTGATTTCCTTGTCGCGGGCTTCAAAGACCATGCGTGGCTGACTGCCCACCAGCGACCAGCGGCCGGCCTTTTCCGTGCTCTCCGCACTCTCAAGCAGAAAGGAATGCTTGCCGTCGCGCAGCTTGAGGTAGGCCGAGAGCGGCGTCTCGAAATCCGCGGCCAACTGGGTGTATACGGGCACAACATTGCCCTTTCCCGAGAGATCGAGAAAGTCGTCCAGGGCTGGCTTGACCGGCTGTGGCGTCACGGAGATCAGGAGCATGGCTGTCTACGGCCGTAGGGCAAGTCCAGATCAATACCGTAGGGCAAGTCCAGATCCATGCCGCAGGGCAAGACAGGATCAAGGATCCAAGCGCTTGGGAAAATGGTTTGGTGTGAGGCATTTCCCACCGTATATCCTCTGTAGATGAGCGAAGCCTCCAAAACCTCCGACAATGCAGCGAAGCCTGCCAAACGCAAGCGCGTCAACGTCCGGCGCCCGGACGTCATGGAACTCGTTTCTGCCGAAATCGCGACCCACTACCATTCCTCGCTGGTGGAGAAGGTGCGAAGCCAGAACGGCAAGCTGACCGTTGGCAATACCACCCTGCTGCTCGCCGAGCAGTTCGGTTTCTGCTACGGCGTGGAGCGCGCCATCGACCTCGCCTACGCCTCCCGCCGCGTGTTCCCCGATCAGCGGATCTTCCTCATCGGCGAAATCATCCACAATCCCGACGTCAACCTGCAGCTGGTGGAAATGGGCATCGAGACCCTGCCCTGGCAGCAGCTGGATGAGAGCTACGACAAGCTGGATGTCGAGGACGTGGTCATCGTCCCTGCGTTCGGCGCACCCACCTCCTTCATGGACAAGATCAACGACAAGGGCTGTTACGTCGTCGACACCACCTGCGGCGATGTCATGAAGGTCTGGAAGCGGGTCCGCGGCTACGCCAAGGACGGCATCACCTCCATCATCCATGGCAAGGCTGGCCACGAGGAAACTCGCGCCACCGCTTCCCGTGCCATGGGCAAGGACGGCGATGGCCAGTATCTCGTCATCCTGACCCTGGAGGACGCCGACACCGTCTGCGACTACATCCGCAAGGGGGGAGACAAACAAGAATTCATGGAGCGTTTCAAGGGCGCCCACTCCATGGGCTTCAACCCCGACAAGCACCTGCGCGAGGTCGGCATCGCCAACCAGACGACCATGCTCAAGAGCGAGACCGAGGAAATCCAGCGCCGGGTGCGCCAGGCCATTGCCGATCGCGACGGCGACGAATCCAACTTCCAGATGTTCGACACCATCTGCGGCGCCACCCAGGAACGTCAGGACGCCCTGTTCGACATGCTCAAGAAGCCCATGGACCTGATGTTCGTGGTCGGGGGCTACAACAGCTCGAACACCTCGCACCTGGTTGAAATCGCCGAGCAGACCCTGCCCACCTTTTTCATCCGCAGTGCCAAGTGCATCCGCTCCATCGGCGACATCCTCCATTACGACCTGCACCAGAAGCAGGAAGTCAGCGGCGACTACGGCAAGTTGCTCGATCCCGCGAGGAAGGTCACCATCGGCATCACTGCGGGCGCCTCCTGCCCCAACAACCTGATCGAGGACACGATGATCAAGGTGCTCGAGTTGCGGGGCGAAGACCTGGCCGGACTCACCGACTGAGACAGCTCACAGGTAGGGCATGAAGGCCGTGTGGACCTGCGGCGGAATATCGAGCAGGCTGTAGTCCTTCGAGGAGACGAAAAGCAGGTTCTGCTTGCCCTTGCCCAGCAGTTCGTTGTCCGTACCGAAGACCTGGTGCTCGAGCGTGCAGAACTTGCGGCTGACATCCGACACCCGGATCTTGACGGTGATGGTGTCGAACTCGCGAGCCTCGCGCACGAATTTGTGCTCGAAGGAGCGGGTCAGGATGTAGAAATCCGTCGTCTTCAGGTCGAAGTCCGGCATGGCCTTGTTGAAGAACAGCTCGCGCGTCTTGCCGACAAACATCGCATACATGCCGAAGTAGACATTGCCCACCGAATTGGTGTCCTGGTAGGTCGCGAGGAAAGAGTAAACAAACCACTTGTCCTCGAAGTGGCCACCCAACGAGTGCGTATCCGCCGGAATCGGCGCCTCGACTCCACTCGGCGGCGTCGCCTTCTGGGTCTTGGCAATGGCCTTGAGGGCCGGGATTTCCGAGGCGGCCGCCTCGAATACTTCCCCGGCTTTCTCCTGCACCACCCGCAGCAGGTCGGCGTTGACCACCAGCCAGATGACGTGGATCAGGGGCAGGATGGATCCGAGGTAGAGCATGGGCGTGTTGCTGGTGCAGTAGCCGAAGGCGAAGATCACCAGCGAGATGCTGGCCATGGAAAACATCCGGATCTGGGGCAGCGGATGTTGGGAGTTGGGCACAAAGCAGCGGGCAATGGCCAGGGCCGCGTAACCCACGAAGAAAGAGGCGTAGAAGACCATGAAGAACTCAAGCTCGAACTTCATGAACTCGAGGGCCGAGACCACGGCCACCACTGCCACCACAAAGAAGGTCGGAATCGGCGACTCGAGGATCTTCTTGGGGATCATGCCGATGAGCACGTTCTGGCTCTTGGCAAGGTTGGCTCCGAGGAACCACTTCAGCGAGATGTAGCCACTGTCGATGGTGGTCAGCACACAGATCCCGAGGAAGGTGAAGTAGGCGATGGGGAGCAGCCCCTTGGTTTCCTCAGGCAGGCCATCGATGTATTGGACGACCATCTGATGGGCGTAGTGCCAGCCGTCCAGGCCATCCTTGCCTTATTGGAGAACATCGCCCCTGCTCATCACCCAGGCGGCCAGCGAGCCGTGGAAGAGCAAGAGCACGAAGAAAATCAAGCCACCAATGATGTAGCTGGCGCGAATCGAGGTCTTTTCCCGATGCATCTGGATGGCGCGCTGCCAGTGTTGGAGGTCGAGCCAAGGCCCAACGAGCAGGCCCACCAGCAAGGGCACGGCGAAGCCCACCAGACTGGGTCCTTCCCAGATTCCATCGGCCGGGGATTTCCAGGAGATACCCTCCGCTAAGAGGGATGGATTGAGAGAAAGCAGGATGATCACCACCGCAGCAATCAGGAGCAGGCCCATGAAGGCGTGTCCGTATTTGATGCGCTGGATGCCGAACTCCTCGCCGAGCAGGCAGCCGGCCGCCAGCACCACGAAAGCCGCCATCGCCAGATACAAGGGTTGGGCCACTTGG
>JAWVYP010000254.1:0-3784 GCA_033722655.1 Akkermansiaceae bacterium
GCCGCGCTCGGCGATGGCGCGCAGGGTGGCCGAGCGCACCATTGGGTTGGGGTCCTCAATCATGGCGGCGAGGGCGGGATTGAGGATTTCCAGGCTAGGAGCAAGCCGGGCTGTGGCGCGCACGGCCTCGCGTCGCACATTGTCCTCGTCGGAGAGCAGTAGCCTGGCCATCAGCATCAGATCGAAATGGCCGAGGCCTTCCAGTGACCAGAGGGCATGGATGCGGCTGTGGGGATGGGCCGCCCGATCTGCTGCCAATGCCTTGAGAGGGCGGGCCAGGTCCTGCATGCCGCGCTCGATGATCTGGTTCATGGCGGCGCGCTTTTCCCAAGCATTGGGTGAGGAGAGTGATTGCACGAGCGGGCCGGCATCCGCCTGGGTCAGGTCGGGCACCGTGCTTGGCTCGGTCCCCGTGTGGCGGATGCGCCAGATGCGGCCATGTTTCTTGTCGCGGCTGGGGTCGGAGCGCGGCACCTCGTTGTGGGAGACGATCTTGTTGTACCAGTCGGCAATGTAGAGGCAGCCGTCGGGTCCAAACTCGATGTTGACCGGGCGAAACCAATCGTCCTCACAGCGGAGGAAGTCGGGCAGGTGCTCGGCGCTGATGCTGCCATCCGGCTTGCGCACGATGCGCACCGCATTGATGGCGTTGGTGATGGGATTGGCGAGAAAGGCGACGTCCTTCCACTCGGTGGGAAAGCCGCCCTTGAGGTCGTCGCAGAAGGCGAGGCCGGAAATGCCGCTGCCGCCAACCCGGAACGGGTGCAGTTTGGGAAAGAGGGGTTGATAGGGCCGGATGGTCTGGTTGCCGATGCCCTTGAAGCTGCTGCCGGGCTCGAGCGGGGTCACCGACCAGCCCTGGTCGTTGGCCTCGGAGCCCCACCATTGGCCATTCGGGCGCATCCAGAAGCCCCAGATGTTGTTGAGCCCGCTGGAAACGACTTCGAGCTTTTCGCCATCAATGGAGAAGCGGCCAATCTTGGAGTAGTCGAAGTCGGCCTTGGCTCCGCTTTTCACGGCGGTGACTTCGCCCATGTTGAGGGCGCCCTGGCTGAAGTGGACCCAGTTGCCCGGCCCGCGCACCAGGGTGTGGACCATGGTGTGGCTGTCGGTGAAGCCGAAGCCGGTGAGGATGGGCTCGCGGTGATCGGCGACGCCATCCCCATCGCGGTCATCGAGAAAGAACAGTTCCGAACCCTGGGCGACGAAAGCACCGGATCGGTAAGGCAGGATGCTCTGTGGGATGGTCAGGCCATCGGCAAAGATCGAGACCTTGGCCTCGCCATCCCCATACAGGCCGGAGAGAATGAGGATCCCGTCCTCGCCTCGGGTTTCGCCTTGGTAGAGATCGAGGACTCGCTTGAAGTTCGGGTTGCGCTGCTGCGCCTCCTTGTCCTTCATCAGCTTGAGCAGCTCGTTCCACTGGATGTCCTGCACCGGATCGAGCGGATACATGCGCGCGGTCTGCGTCCACAGCCGACCGCGGTCGTCGAAGGCCAGGTCGATGGGATTGATCACCCCGTCCTTCTCGCTGGCGACCAGTTCGATCACGTAACCCTCTGGCAGCTTGAAGGTCTTGGCCTGCTCGGCAGGCGTGAGGGCTTCCGTGCGCTCGGACTGGGTCTTCTTGGCCCACAGCCCGGGGCTGGCCAGGCAGAGAGCGAGGAAGGTGGAAGTGAGGGCTTTCATGGGTGCGTGGGCGTCATTTTCAGAGTGGCTTGATGGTGATGTCCTTGAACTCGACCTTGGCGACCCCTCCGCTGTGCAGTTGCAGGCCGATGATGCCCTTGGTGGGAATGTCCTCCTTGTCCTCGATGTATACCACGGTCCTGTGGCCATTGATGAAGAGCTCGTGCCTCTTGCCCTGGACGCGGATGCGGTACTCGTTCCAGCCGTCCTCGACCAGGGTCTTCATCAGTTCGGCGGTGTCTCCCTTCACGAGTTTGCCGCGACGGTGCTCGTCGTAGATGTCGCCCCAGTAGCCGCGTCCGATGTCGGCCTGATAGCCGACCATCTGGCCCTTGGCGTTGAGCTGGGAGCGATACTGAATGCCGCTGTTGATCAAGCCGGTCTGGTGGTCGCCGCTGATGCGGAATTGGCAGCGCAACTCGAAGTCGCTGAATTCCCTCTCGGTGACCAGGTAGGTGTTGGTGGGCACCCTCTTGCCGTCGTGGTCGCCGGTGATCACGCCATCGACCACCTTCCAGAAATGGGCGTTTCTTGGCTTGGCGGCCTTCCAGCCCTCCAGGGTCTTGCCGTCAAAGAGCGGAGTGGCCTCTCCTTCGGCGTGAAGCGTCAGAGCAGCGGACAAGGCCAGCAAAAGGGCGAATGCATGGAACAAGGGGGTGGGGGCTTTCATGGGTCAGTTTTCAAGCATCCACATCCATACGCAGGATGCCAGCAGATCCCTTCCACCTGCACCTATCCAATCTCCACATCTGCTGCCCTTCTGCCCGTACGCGCGACGACCGCCGGGCAGTGCGCGCCGGCGGTCGTCGGTCTGTGTGTTTTGGCAATCCCGGAGACTTCTGAGATCCCCGGAAAATTTCAGTCCTGGAGTTGCCTGTGGATGTCGCGGGCCAGCTCGGCGGCTTCTTCGAACATCTTCTCGCGCTCGCGGCTGCTCAGGCCGCCGGCCTTCTCGCGGTCTTCCAGGCGTTTGAGTTTCTCGACCTTGCGCGTCAGGCTCGAAGCCTCACCCTTGGAGAGGCGGCCGGAGCGGACTCCGAACTCGATCTGCTCCTCGAAGCGGTGCTGGGTCTGGTTGAAGAGGGGGGTGCGCTGGTCGCCCTGCTCAGCATCCTGGATGCTGGCGGTGATGTCGTCGTTGAGTTCGTTGAGGCGGCCACGCAGCTCCTGCTTTTCGGTCTCGCTGAGCTTGCCATCGGCATTGAGCTCCTTGCCGCGCTCGGTGATGACGGTGTGGATCTCCTTGAACTCCTTGCCTTTTTCCTCGCCCAGTGCGCCGTGGCGCAGGAGGGCAACGATGCGGCGCAGGGTGTGGTTGTGGTATTCGCTGAGCACGGTCGAGCGGCGGTCCATGGCTTCAGGATCCTTCTTCCACTTGTGGGTGTCGACGTGGTCGAGCAGCTGCTCTTCACGCATGGCGGCGTTTTTGCCGATGTTGGCCTTGTGGAGGCCGTGGCGATGGGCCTTGCGATGGCCGGGCTGGCCGAGGGCGGGGAGGACCGGAATGGCCAGCGCGGCGATGGTCAGGAGGGTGATGGTTTTCATGAGGATGCGGTGTGTGTGCAGGATGAAACCCGTCGGTTAGGAAAGGGTTGCAGACAAAATTGCCGGAATTGCAGAAGAGCCTGTCTGCACGGGCATGAAAGGGGGCCGCTTGACCCTGCGTTCATCCTGATGCAGCTTGCAACAACACATGAACGATCGGCTCCCCTCCATGCTCAAGGCCTGCGCGCTGATATTCGCACTCAGCGGCCTGACCGCCTGCGACTCCCTGATGCTTGGCCGCTCCGGCTACATGGCTGGGGTCGGACGTCCCCAGCACCAGCCCAGCGACAACGGTCCGCACCATTCCCGCTCGGCGATTCCGGATGACATTTCCTACTGGGATGGCGATGGCGTTTCCGGCAGCCCGACCATCCGCATCAACCGCCGCAAGCAGAAGGCCTTCTTCTACAAGGGTGACGTGCTGGTCGGGGTCTCGATGATTTCCAGCGGTCAGGAGGATCATGCCACCCCTCCCGGGCGCTACAGCATTTCCCAGAAGAACAAGGATCACCGCTCGACCCTCTACGGCGTCTACAAGGACAAGCTCACC
>JAWVYP010000255.1:0-3773 GCA_033722655.1 Akkermansiaceae bacterium
AAGAAGAGCCGTGACTGAGGAGCCCCAGGTGTCGGTGGTGATGCCGCTGCGCAATGCCGCGGCAAGCCTGGAGACTGCGGTGCGCAGTGTCCGCGAGCAGAGTTTCGCGGCTTGGGAGTTGATCGTCGTCGATGATGGCTCCTGCGATGGCAGTGGCGGCTTGCTGGCCGAGTTGGCCCGTGCCGATGAGCGCATCCGCATTGAGCGCACCGAAGCCCGTGGCGTGGCGCCAGCCATGCAGCGCGCCTGTGAGCTGGCACGCGCTCCATGGATCGCGCGCATGGACGCCGATGACTGGATGCACCCCGAGCGCTTGTCCAGCCAACTGGAACATGCAGGGCAACATCCCGAGCTCGGCGTGATTTCCTGTCGGGTGGGCTACGGCGGAGAGGGCGAGGGCTACCGCGCCCATGTCGATTGGCTCAACACGCTGATGGATCCCGAGGTGATTGCCCTGCGCCGTTTTGTGGAAGCGCCCGTGGCCAATCCCTCGGTGATGTTTTGCAGGGAACTGATCGCCCTGCACGGGGGGGTGTCGCGATGGCGACTTCCCCGAAGACTACGAGATGTGGCTGCGCTGGCTGGATGCGGGGGTGCGTGTCGGCAAGGTGGATGAGCAACTGCTGATCTGGAACGATCCGCCGACGCGGCTTTCACGCAATGATCCCCGTTATGGGATGGATCGCTTCTACCGGCTCAAGTGCCTTTGGCTGGCCAAGTGGCTGGAGCGGGAACTGGGGGATCGCAAGTTGTGGCTGTGGGGTGCGGGCCGGGTGACCCGTCGCCGTTTCGAAACACTGCCCGGGATCCATGGCTTTATCGATGTGGACCCAAACAAGGTCGGCGGTCAACGCGATGGGCGGCCGGTGTGTCTCGCCGATGATTTGCCACCGCGCGAGCGCAGTTTCGTTCTCGTCGGTGTCGGCAAGCGCGGGGTGCGTGAAAAGGTTCAGGCCTGGCTCGACGAGCGGGGCTGGGTCGAGGGCGAGAACTACTTGTTGGTTGCCTGAGCCGGATCACTTTTGAGTTTCCTTTGGTGGGTTCATGACCTTGACTCACGGGATGCAATCTGCGGATCGCTCGCAAAAGCCAACCGGTGCACTGAAGTCATTTGCGTCCAGGATCAGGGGTTCTTACATCGAGGCCCTGTTGCTGGTCCTGCTGGTGGCCATCGTCTGTGTGGTGTCCTGGCCCGGGATGTCGTCGCCACGGATCCTCGATGACAGGGACCAACTCCTGTACATTGAGCATTTTCAGTCGTGGAAAGAGTGCTTCACCAGTGATTGCTTTGACCTTTTCCGGCCGCTCAAGAACCTGACCTTCTATCTCATGCAGGATGCCGACAACAGTGTTTGGCACACCTTCACCCTGTCCTGCTACATCTTCGGAATACTGGGAGTCTATGCCATGCTCCGCTGCATTACCGCTTGCAAGTATCGCGCATTCCTTGGCGGGCTGTTGTGGGCAACCTGCCCGACCCAGACGGTGATTGCAGTCTGGATGAGCGCCCACAACATCAGTGTCTCGGTGGGCCTTTCCTGCATTTGTGTGGCCATGCACCATTGGTCCCGTGCGTACGAAATCCGCAATCACGGCAAGTTTGGCGTAGCCAACGGGGCGCTGCTGATCACGACCTGTCTGATCATGTTTCTGGCCCAGATCTGCTACGAGACAGCCGTGGCGACGGCGGGCTTCTGCCTCTTGGTGGATCTGTTGCGCAAGCGCTCGATCTTCTCACGCGAGGCCATCGTGCGCTACGGGTGCTATGCCTTGGTGACCGTGATCTTCATCGCCATGCGCTTTACCCTTGGTGCGACCTATTCGGCTGCCGAAAAGAACATGGCCTTCCATCCGGATCTTGAGAAATGGAAGCTTACGGTGTCGGCTCCCTGGTTCATGTGGAAGCACTTCAGCATGTGGGTGATGCCGATTGGCCGGATTGAATTCTGCAGCGCATACCTATGGGGCAAGTCGGCAAGCATGCTCGAGTTGGCGGCGGCCTGGGTATTCGTGATCCTCATGTTCGTGGTGATCGTGCTGACATGGAAACGCTTGCGAATGGTGTCGATCGGCCTCGCCTGGTTCTTCATCGCCGCATTTCCCTCCTCGAATTTCGTGCCGATCAGCAGTGGTCCGGTCGAGGACTACTATGTGGTCTTTCCCAGTGTGGGCTTGGTGCTGGTGGTCCTGGGCCTGGTTGATTTGTTCCTGAAGTGGATGCGCCAGTCCGCCAGCGGTGGAAAGCGGCTCGTGGGAGGATCGCTCCTTCTGTTGTTGCTGGTGCCTCGCCTCGCGCTCATTCCCGTGTTCTGGCTCCAAGCGGATCTGTGGAACCGACCGACCGAGCTTTACTTGCGCATGATCCAAACCCGCCCGTATCAATTCCAGTTGATGGCAACTGCATCCTTGGCCTTCCTTACCGAGGATCAGTACCTCCAGGCAGAGAAATTGGCTCGTGAGGCCTACGAGATCGGTCCCTGGCATGCCAGCAGTGGCATCGTGTTGGGAACGCTTCATCTCAAACGTGGCGAAATGGAGGAAGCGCAGACCTACTTCCGAGAGGTCATGAAACAGGGGTATCCAGGAGCCGTGCAGCACGACTATTGTCGGCTCAATCTGGCCCGCACGATGAAGGGCAGGGCTCCCCTTGAGGAGGTGCGGGCAAAGCTGCTTCCCCTGCTATACAATCGAAGGGGAGATTATCACATTGCTTCCATCATACTTCTGGTGGAGTGCTACATGGAGCACGATCTGCCCGAGAAGGCGATGAATGCAGCACGCATGGGTGTGAAATTCAATCCGGAGGATCCCCATCTCCAGCAGCTGCTGAAATCACTGGAGGCATCGGTCGGAAAGGATCCAGTTGGGGACAAATCCGCCGGGGATGATTCTGGAGCGTATGGAGATGTGGAATGACTTCCCGCCCATGGCCCCATCTCCCATCCTCGCCGCGGAAATTCGTCAACAGGATCTAGCCCGGATCTTTCATGATTCTCGTGGGCGAGGCGCAGGAATTCTCGATGTTGCCAAGGCCGACGCTGAAAACGCAGGCAACATCGGGAAGGACAAGCCGCAGACCGAGGTTTTATGAAATTTCCGGGCTAGCCCGGATCTTTCATGATTCTCGTGGGCGAGGCGCAGGAATTCTCGATCTTGCCAAGGCCGACGCTGAAAACGCAGTCAGGGCTGAGTTGACACTCTGTCCAACTGCGTTTTCAAGGAGAACGCAGGCAACATCGGCAAGGACAAGCCGCAGACCGAGGCTTCATGAAATATTCGGGCTAAATCCTCCGGAAGCCTCCAATTGAGAGGAAAAGCCGTGTGGGCCATTACCCGTCATCCCGTAATACCCCAAAAAGAACATTTCTGCATAGGATGTACATGCTATGACTGATCAGAAAACCCTCAACAAACTGTTTGAGGCGGCGCTGAAGGCACCCGATCCCATGCAAGAATCGAGTTCAGGCCCCAGCTCCCCGCAATCCCGCCACCAAGCTTCACCTCAAAATCCCCAAGGTGGCGATCACGGCAGTGGCTCCAGGAGCTCGCAGAGCTCACCCTCCTCCAATAAGCCTCACTGAGCTTGGTTCGCTACCCCCCCACTGAGCCGGAAGCACTGCTTCGGTTCCAGCGAAACCCCCGCTTTCCCCCGGAAAGCGGGGGTTTGTTTTTGAATGGATGAGACACAAAAAACCCGCTGCCCCATCGGGACAGCGGGTTTGGGATGGAAGGGAGAGAGGATCAGCTGTTCTTGGCCGCCTCGCGCTCCTTGG
>JAWVYP010000256.1:0-3737 GCA_033722655.1 Akkermansiaceae bacterium
CGTGACAAAGGAGCGTTTCCCCAGGCCCCTGCCTTGCTCAAAGAAACCCTGCAAGTGCGTCGCCGACCCGGAAATCCGTCAACAAGAGCGAGGTCCATTGTCTGCGAAGTCCATTGTCTGGATTTTGCCTATGGACGGGCTTTTTGAATGAGGGACTTGAGCTCTTCCACCACCTCGGGCCGCTCTTGCGCCAAATTGCGGGTTTCCGCATGCGGTTGGCTGTGGTCGTAGAGTTCCACGCCATCCTTGCCCTTCCTGCCACCCTGGTGCCAGATCAGACGATATTGATCGGTGCGGACGGTGACCTGCTTGTTGTGATAGCTGATGGCGTAATCACCGTCGGTTTCCGGGTTTTCAAGGATGGGCTGCACGGACTTTCCATCCAGGTTTTCGGGGACTTCGCCATCCGTCAACTCGCAGAGGGTGGGAAAGATGTCGCAGCTTTCGACGATGGCGTCGGTGGCCTCACCGGGTTTCGGCATGGAGGGGTGGGAAAAAATCAGCGGTGAGCGCAGGGACTCCTCATAGAGGCTGTGCTTGCCCCAGATGGCGTGTTCGCCGAGATGCCAGCCATGATCGCCCCACAGCACAATGATGGTGTTGTCACGCAGTCCGAGGGAGTCGACTTTTTCCAGCACGCGTCCCACTTGGGCGTCCGCATAGGTCACACAGGCCGCATAATGCCTGCGAACCTCCTCTTGATGGTCGGCGTCCGTGTAGATGTCCTTGCCGAACTGCTTGTATTTGCGGAATTCACCAGAGCCGTGCCAGGTTGAGAGGCCCTCGGGTTTCTCGGGGTGCGGGATGGGCGGCAATTCAAGCCCCTCGTAGGGCTCCAGGTACTTGGCGGGGGCACCAAACGGCAGGTGGGGTCGGATGATGCCCACCGCCAGAAAGAAGGGCTTGTCCTCCTTGGCCAGCAGGTCGAGTTGGTTGAGGGCTTCGTCGGTGATCAGGCCGTCGGGGTAGATGTCGTCAGGTCCCTCTTCGGCCTGATAAACCGCCATATCCTTGGCGTTTTCGCGGATTTCGCCGTGGGCCAGGCCGTGCATGGCGCCGCGGGGATGCTGCCACTTGCCACTGGGCATGAGGTGGCGGTCCCAGGCGCCGGGAAGTTCTGGTTGGCTCTCATCGTTCCAGTCCTTGCCGCCACGACCACCCGGGTGGTGGCTCACCTTGCCGACCGAGACGGTGGTGTAGCCCTGCTCGCGGAAATGGCGGGGCATGGAAGTGATGGGAGGGCTCTTTTTCGCCCGGTGGAACAGGGCGCCGTTGTCCGAGCCGCCGTAGCTGCCGGTCAGCAGGGTGAAGCGCGAGGCACCACAGGTCGGAGCCTGCACGTAGTGCCGGGTGAACATTCGCCCGCTCTTGGCCAGCGAGTCGATGTGGGGTGACTGGATGTAGTCGACGCCGTAGCAGTTGAGTTCGGGTCGCAGGTCGTCAACGCAGATCAGTAGAATGTTGGGTTTTTCGGCTTGGCTGAAGGTGGAGAGGCCGAGGATGGACAGGAGCAAAAGAAAACGCATCCCCGCCATACAGCCGGGATGCGTGATCTATATCAAGTCCTTAGAGGTGAAGAGGTGTGGGAATGACGCGCGGCCCACTCGGGCCAACGCGCCATCCCCGGTTCCCTCTCCTATCCGGAGATTCTTTGAAAAAGTGGTTTTGTTCTACTGGTCGAGATTCAGCGTTTCGGTTCTGGCGTGCTTCTTCGCGCCCTCGGCCTCGGTCAGGCGCATGCCCACCGGTTTGGAGACCCCGAACTCTTCCATGGTCACGCCATACATGACGTCGGCGCGGGCCATGGTGCGCTTGGAGTGGGTGACGATGATGAACTGGGACTTGTCAATGAAGCGGTCGAGCACGCGCACGAAGCGGCCGATGTTGGCCTCGTCGAGCGGGGCATCGAGCTCGTCGAGCACCGCGAAGGGACTCGGTTTGATCATGTAGATGGAGAAGAGCAGGGCGACCGCGGTCATCGAGCGTTCGCCGCCGGAGAGCAGCGAGATGGACTGCAGCTTCTTGCCCGGAGGCTTGGCGATGACCTCAATGCCACTCTCGAGGGGATCTTCCTCGTCGAGCAGGGAGAGATCGGCCTGGCCTTTCTCTCCGAAGAGCTCCTTGAACATGGTTTTGAAGTTGGCGCGGACCTGGGTGAAGGTCTCCGAGAACAGACGCATGGTCTCGGTGTTGATGCGCTCGATGACTTCCAGCAGCTCGGTCTTGGAGTTGGTGAGGTCGTCGTGCTGGTTGCGCAGGAACTGGTAGCGTTCCTCAAGTTCCTCGAACTCCTCGATGGCGTCCATGTTGACCGGGCCCATGCTGTCGATGCGGCGCTTGAGGTCGTTGACGATGCCATCGACAAAGTCCCAGTCGGGTTCGCCTTCGACGTCGCCGGGAAGGGCGGCCTCGGCTTCCTCCTCCTGGTCATCCTCGGCGGTGCCATCGACGACCATGGTCGGCATGTCGTCTTCGCTGTCTTCGCCTTCCTGCTCGCTGTCATCGGCTTCCACCATGACCTGCTTGCCGCGGCGTGACTGCTTGGATTTCTGGGATTCGATGGCCATGAGCAGGGCGTGAGCGTCGGGCTCGAAGGCGTCGAGTTCGATCTGATAGCGCTCGAGGATGGACTCGCTGAGGTTCTCCAGGCGGAGTTCGAGTTTGGTCGAGGCGATTTCCTCGCGACCCTTCTGCTCGTTGACCTTGGAGTGCTCGCGGCGGACCTTGGCCAGTTCGGCCTCGGCTTTCTCGATCTGCTCGAGGATGGCGTGGCGCCCCTCGGAGCGCTGGGTGATTTCCTTCTCCAGGCCTTCGAGATCGCTGCGATGGGTTTGGATCTCGGTCTTCAGGTTGCCGTTCTCCTCGGTGGCCGAGAGGATTCGCTGGGTGAAGGACTGGATCTCGTTCTCGCGTCGCATGGAGAGCTCGCGCAATTCGGAGAGGCGGGCCTCCATCGGTTTCTGCTGCTCCTCGGCGGACTGCTTGGCGCGCTTGTCGACGGCCAAGTCGGTGCGCAGTTCGTTGAGCGCGGTCTGTTGATCCTGTTCCTTGCGGCCAATGGATTCGGCTTCGCTCTGCAGGCGAGCGTTGTCGGCTTCGAGCGTTTCGAGTCGCTCGCGGGCGGCGGCGAGTTCGCTCTCCATCTGCTTGCGGCCATCGGCGGCACTCTGCTCGCGCTTTTCGAGTTCGCCGCGTTCCCAGCGCACGTTCTCGAGTTTGGTGCCGAGGTTTTCGACCTCGCGGCTGGCCAGGCTGAGTTCGCCCTGAAGGGTGGAAAGTTTGACGTTCTGTTTCTGCAGGCGCTCGCGGGAGGTCTCGACCTCCTTGCGCAGGCTTTCGAGTTTCTCCTCGAGTTCCGCGACGCGGGCGGTGGCGGATTCATCATCGGCGCGCAGCTTTGCGACTTCGGCTTCGAGTTCGCGGGCTTCGTTCTGCAGCTCGAGCACGGAAGTGGAACCCTCCTTGGAGGCGCCGCCGCGTAGCATGCCTTCCGCGCCCAGCAGGCTTCCGTCCTGACAGGCGAAGGTGATGCCGGGGTGTTCGGGACGCAGGGAAAGGGCAGTCTTGAGGTCGGGGACAATGAGGACCTTCTCAAGCAGGTGCTCGATCACCGAAGAGACGCGTGGGTCGGACTTGATGCGGTCCAGCGCCCAGGCAGTGGCGCCGCTGGGCAGGGCTTCGACCTGGGTGTCGCGGGCATGGGCGACGAAGTCTTCCGGGATCACTGCGGCCGTACC
>JAWVYP010000257.1:0-3724 GCA_033722655.1 Akkermansiaceae bacterium
CCTGCTCTGCGGTCTCATCCAGTCGGACTACGGCCTGATTTCGCGCTCCATCCATGACGTCATCGCCGAACCACGGCGCCAGAAGCTCATCCCCGAATTCTATAAGGCCAAGCGCGCCGCGATGGCTGCCGGAGCCCTCGGATTCTCGATCTCGGGTGCCGGCCCCTCGGTCTTTGCCCTCTGCGAAGGTGAGGAAACCGCCAACAAGGCCGCCGAAGCCGTCAGCAAGGTCTTCTCGAACATTCCCGTCACCTGCCAGAGCTACGTCTCCAAAATCAATCCGCACGGGGTGCACGTCGTGGAAAACTGATCTCTCATCTGTAGCGGAGGTCTATGACCGTCGAGACCATTACCCGGCACTTGCAAAGTGCCACACGAAGGCGGCAAAGCCGCCTAACGAAGAACTAGCAACTAAGAACCAGGAACAGCGGCGCAACCGCCCCCCATGCACTATTACTCCACTAACGACCGCTCCCTGCGCGTTGAGCTCAAGGAGGCCATCCTGCGTTCGCTGCCGGCGGACAACGGCCTCTACATGCCGGTGGAGTTGCCACAAGTGCCTGAGGACTTCTGGGACCGTTACCGGGATCTGAGTTTCCAGGAAATCGGACTCACCGTCGCCCAAGCCTTCTTCGGCGACGATGTGCCTGAGGACGCCCTGCAGGACATCGTCAACGGCACCCTCGAGTTCGATGCCCCCGTGGTTGAGCTGAGCTCCCAAGACCGCATCCTCGAGCTCTTCCACGGCCCCACCCTCGCCTTCAAGGACTTCGGCGCGCGCTTCATGGCCCGCCTGATGGCCTGGCTGACCCGCGACGAGGACCAGATGCTCACCGTGCTGGTGGCCACCTCCGGCGACACCGGCGGTGCGGTCGCTTCGGCCTTCCACAATGTGCCGGGAACCCGCGTGGTCATCCTCTACCCCAAGGGCAAGGTTTCGGGTCTGCAGGAAAAGCAACTCACCGCACTGGGCGGCAACATCACCGCGCTGGAAGTCGATGGCTCCTTCGATGACTGCCAGACCCTGGTCAAATCCGCCTTCCTCGACCGCGAGCTCTCCGAGCAACTCAATCTCACCTCGGCCAATTCCATCAACCTTTCGCGACTGGTCCCGCAGAGCTTCTACTACATTCATGCCGCGCGCCAATTGCCCACAGACACCCTGCCCACCTTCGTGGTTCCATCCGGCAACTTCGGCAACCTCACCGCCGGTCTGCTGGCGATGAAACTCGGCCTGCCAGTCGAGCAATTCGTCGCCGCCACCAACGTCAACGACGTCGTGCCCAACTATCTGGCCAGCGGCAAATACCAGCCACGCCCCAGCGTCGCCACCATCTCCAATGCGATGGACGTCGGCGCCCCCTCCAACTTCGTGCGGTTGCAGGAGCTCTTCGGCGGTTCGCTCGGCGAGATCCAGGACAAGGTCAGCGGCTTCGCCTTCGACGACGAGGAAACCCGCGCCGCCATCCGCGAGGTCAAGGAGACCTACGGCTACGACATCGACCCTCACGGAGCGGTTGGCTGGCTAGCCGCCAAGGCGTGGCGCCTGGCAAATCCCGAAGCTACCACCATCACCTTGGAAACCGCCCACCCAGCGAAATTCCTCGATGTGATGGATGAGGAACTCGGCAAGGGAGTCGTCGAGATTCCCGAGCGCTTGGCGGTGCTTGCCGACAAGGAGAAGGTTGCGACACCGCTCGGCTCTGAGACCGGGGCGTTTCATCAGTGGTTGCGGGAGGAGTTGGGCTGAGAGCGCCTTACTTCCGTGTTTTGCGTCGTTCGTCCATGTCAGCCAAGAGCATCTCCAGCCCCTGCACGATCCAGTCCTTTCGGGTTACCGTCACCAGACCCAGGTCCAGCACTCCTAATTCCTCCTCTAGTAAACGCCTCACCGACTTCTCGTCCATGATCACTAGGAAGGTGAAGCTCCATTTGTCATCATCCAGTGTGCCCATCCCGTCTGTTCTCGGGCGATAAAGGCTGGCTTTGTTAGTCCAGATTACCGCTTCAAGCCGACGCATGAAGTAGCTGCCTCCCTCTCCCCCAGCATTAATATTGAAGGTCATGGTGATGTTCTCCCCCAACTGCTGAGGGACATCGCGGCCTTCAAAGAAATAATGCAGGTGCCCGTGGATGCTGAGTTTGACTTCAGGCAAATCGGTCACCACACCAAGGTCGATGTTTGAGAACGACTGCTTCGTCTTCTCGTTGTAACTCCTTACCAGTTTCAGTGCTCGGTCTTCCCTATTCTTTTGCTGGGCCAGAAGGAAGGACGCCCTCAAGCTGGCCTTGTGATAGGGATCTAGAGCCGGGTCGTCCTCCCCTTCCTGAAGTTCTTTGTTGAGATCAAGGGCACTCCAACGATTCTCTTCTGCAAGAGCGGGAATAAGCCAAAAGTAGGCGGCAAGCACGGTAACCAAGGAACGCGAAATCATGATTGGCAGCCGTCAGTGGCTTCGGAATAGCCTGTGGCGACGTTACTATTCGACAGTCGGGATTACAGGTGTAATCCGACTGGACGATTTATCATTCTATAACGCGACATGATGGGCCCACGCAAGCCTGACCCCGGAGGGGTCACGGAATTTAGCCGGTGCCCCGCTGAGGCATTGGATCTGAGGCGCTGATCACGGTGAATGGCCTGAGATGGGGACACACAAACTTGGCTCGTGCCTCGCCAAGCTTTGTATGTCCCCGAGCGAACGAAAGCATTCTGGCTGGTATCGACTATGGCGCACCAACATTGCGCCAGCACCAATGACTGATGACTAATGACCAATGACAGACCCGACTTGTCGGGGCTACACCGCATGGACGCCGATCCCATGCTCCTTACACAGAGCCTCGATCTTGTCCTTCTCCAGCAGCAGGGTCTTGTCGGCCTCGATCGCTATACTGCTGACGCCCGCCTCGGCACAAACCTCGATGGTCTGCGGGCCGACCACCGGCACATCAAAGCGCATGTCCTGATTGGGTTTGGAGACTTTGACCAACATCACATCCTTGCGATGACCGAGTTCTCCGCCGCGGCGGATGCAGGCATTGGTGCCTTCAAAGGCCTCCTGCGCCAGCACGGTGCCGTGACGCACCACGATGCTCTGGCCGATGTCCATGGCAGAGGTTTGCTTGACCAGCTTGAAGCCGAATTCGGCATCGGCGAGTTGGCGCTTCTTGAACTTGGGACCGCAAACATGACCAGGTCCTGGCAGCAGGTCCTCGAGAAAGGTCGTGGCCGGCAGCACTTCGACGCCATCCTTGGCCAGTTCATCGGTGATGGCACCGAAGAGAGTCTCGGCGTTGCGCTCCTTGACCCGGGCCAACATCATTAGGATGCGGATGTCGGGACGCAGGTTGAAGAGCTTGCTCGGTGAGATCTGACCCATCATCACCGCCTCCTTGGCGCCCTGCTTGACGAAAAACTTGATCAGCTTGGAGAGCTGTCCGACGCGCAGCCAGATCACCTCGTCGGCCATGTCAGCGGTCTCCTGGTCGGTTTCGTCGTGAAAGGCCACCACCACCAGCCGGATATCGGGTTCCTTGCGCCGTGCGGCTTCGATGAAAATCCGCGGATAGACTCCCTTGCCTGCGATGATGCCGATCGTGCGGGGTTCAGACATGCCGTGGATTACGGAAAAAAGAGAAAATAGCGGCTGTGGGACTCGAACCCACACTCCGAAGAACTCGATTTTGAGTCGAGCGCGTCTACCAATTCCGCCAAGCCGCC
>JAWVYP010000258.1:0-3718 GCA_033722655.1 Akkermansiaceae bacterium
ACTTGGCCAAGTCGAGACGGGTGGGATTCTCGCCTCCCTCGTGCGGCGGCAGAATGGCCGGTGTATTCGGCAGGATCTCTTCGCCCTTGAGAGGTTGATCGTAGGCACCGCGATCGAGGATGTAGGTTTTGCGCAGCTCCGGCTGATGATCCATGATCATCACGGTGGTCTTGCCGCGCTTGATGTCCTTCTGGATCACACCGATTTCCACATCAATGGTCTTGAGCGTGATCGCCATCGCATCGCTCAAGCCGCTTTTGGATTGGATGAAGGCCTCGTTGAGGTTCTTCCAATCCTCCAGGATGCGCTTGTCGCGCGGCACGTTGAAGGGAGCCTTGCCGGCATCCTGCTGACCCTCCCAGGATTCGCGGGCCGCCACCAATTCCGCCGTGGGATGCGCACGCAGGTATTTCAACTCCGCGAGCCGGTCCTTGAGCCCGGACATGCCGCCGTCACCCAGGGGAGAGCGATACTCCATGATGGGTTTGGTATTGGCGTTGGTCGCCCCCTCGCCCGACTCCGAGGAGCTGTTGAAGAAGGCGTAGAAGCTGAAGTATTCCTTCTGGGAAATCGGGTCGTACTTGTGGTCGTGGCATTGGGCGCACTTCATGGTCAGGCCCAACATGGTGGTGGCGACGGCATCCACCTTATCGACCGTGTAGGCCACCCGATATTCCTCGGCAATGGTGCCGCCCTCATGCGTGTTCATGCTGTTGCGCAGGAAACCGGTGGCCGCGATCTGGTCGGGTGTGGCGTCGGGGATGAGATCGCCGGCCAACTGCTCGGTGACGAACCGGTCATAGGGCTGATTCTGCATGAAGGAGTGGATGACCCAGTCGCGCCAAGCCCACATGTCACGGTGGTCGTCAATCGAGAAGCCGTGGGTGTCGGCGTAGCGCGCGGCGTCTAGCCAAGGCATGGCCATGCGCTCGGCGAAGTGGGGCGAGTTCATCAAGTCCTCGATGCGGTCCTGCCAACGGGTCGGTGACTCATCAGCAAGGTAGGACTCGATTTCCTCGAGGGTGGGCGGCAGGCCGGTGAGGTCGAGGTGCAGCCGACGCAGCTGGGTTTCGTCGTCTGCCGGCGGATTGGGTTTGAGTCCCTCCTGCTCGAGTCGCTCGCGCACGAAGGAGTCGACCGGGTTGGGATCAAAAGTGGGCAAAGCTTTTTTGGTCGGCGCCACAAAGGACCAGTGCGGGTCGTAGCGGGCTCCCGCTTCAATCCATTCCTCAATGACTTTGATCTGCGCGGAATCGAGGGCCTTCATGTGGGCCTCGGGTGGCGGCATCATCAGATCCGGATCCGTGGAGACCATGCGCTTGATGATGGCGCTCTCGCCGGGCTTGCCAGGCACGATGGCCGCGCCGCTCTCCCGCGCGGCAATGGCGTCCTCCCGGATGTCCAGGCGCAGGTCACCACCCCGGTGCTTGGGATCCTGGCCGTGGCAGAGAAAGCAGTTTTCCGAGAGGATGGGCCGCACGTCGCGGTTGTAGTCGGGCTCGGTGGCCGCCGTCGCCCAGCCCGCCACCGCAAGCGCGGTCACGAGAGTGAAGGCTCGGAACGTAGTCATCAGCAGGCTTTTTGGATTCAAGGCAGAGGGTCAGCGATCATCCACCTGCCATCAAGCAGATTGCTGACCGTTGCCGGTTCAATCTTGATTCAACCCTTGCCAAGGCCGGGATCTGTCAGCGCTATGGCTGGAAACAGGAGGACCGGGGCGGGAAACAGGCATAGAAAAGGCCGGTGATTGGACGAATCATGCCCACCCATACTGAGCACGAATTCCCGGGTGGGGGAATTCGGACCGCCAATCACCGGCACCAAAAGCTTGCACGGATATGACGCCCTGCAAGTGGTTTTGAGCACTCAAGCCACCAACACTTCCAGTCCGGACGACTCGATCTCGCCGCGCAACTCCGGATCCACTGCGGCATCGGTGATCACGCAACTCAGGTCGCTGGTTTCGGCAAAGAAAAAGGAGGCCTTGCGCCCCAGCTTGGAGTGGTCGGCCATGAACACCACGTCCTCGGCGTGGGCCACCACCCGCTCCTTGAAGGCCGCCTGACGAGCGTTGCTCTCGCTGACACCCCGCCCCACATCCAGCCCGCTGCCCGAAAGGAACATGCGGTGGACGTTGAAGCTCTTGAGCGAGCGCTCGGCGGTCAGGCCGATGAAGGAGCGCGACCTGGCATCGTAGAGCCCGCCCGTACACATCAGGTCCAGATTGGGCCGGTTGGCGAGCGCATCGAAGACATTGAGCGCGTTGGTGAGAATGGTCAGCGGCACCTCCGGCAAGTATTCGGTGAGGGTCAGCGCGGTTGAGCTGGCATCGAGAAAGATGATCTCACCCGGCTGGATGCGACTGGCTGCCAGCCGGGCGATGGCCTGCTTCTCGGCACGCATCACTGCCTGGCGCTCGTGAAAGGAAAGGTCGGGGCGCACCCGCTCCAGCTTGCTGGCCCCGCCGTGGATGCGCCTGAGCTCGCCGCGGCGCTCGAGCAATTCGAAGTCCTTGCGCACCGTTTCATCGGTGACGCCGAAGCGCTCGGAAATCTCGGCGGTACGCACCGATCCCCCCTCACTCAGGAGTTCGAGGATCTGGCGATGGCGTTCGATGGCGAGCATGAAGTCTGCGTTTTTCTGTGTTTAGATTGGGATTTCTTGGGGATTGCGGTTGACTTGTCAACGAAATCCAAAGAAACAAAGCGCCCCATGTCCCCCACCGAGCCGCTGCCACAACTCCTCGACCTGTCCCACGAACTGGGCCGGGAGGAGCGCAAGCTGGCCATCCTGAGCGAGGGCAACACCTCCGCCCGGATCTCCGGGGACAGCTTCTGGGTCAAGGCCTCGGGCTCCAATCTGGCCACCCTCTGCGACAAGGACGTCACCGAATGCCGCTCGAAGCCGCTCATCGAGCTGCTCAATACCGATGAGATGGAAAACGAGGCCATCGACAAGGCCCTACTCGAGTCGCGAGTCTCGATGGAGGCGAAAAAGCCCTCGATGGAGGCCATGTTCCACGCCTACCTGCTCTCCCTTCCCGACGTCAACTACGTCGCCCATACCCATCCGGTCGCCGTCAACGCCCTGCTCTGCTCCAAGCACGCCCGCAGCTTCGCCCAGCAACGCCTGTTTCCCGACGAAGTGGTCTGCTGCGGCACCGAAAGCGTGTTCGTCGCCTACCGCGATCCCGGCCTGGAACTGTCCAAGGGCGTCCGCCTCAACGTCGAGGACTTCATTGATCGCACCTCTCGCCCGCCGCACGTCATCCTGCTCGAAAACCACGGCATGATCGCGCTGGGAGCGACGCCAAGGTCGGTGCTCGCCGCCACCCTGA
Organism: Akkermansiaceae bacterium; assembly: GCA_033722655.1. Classification (GTDB taxonomy): domain Bacteria; phylum Verrucomicrobiota; class Verrucomicrobiia; order Verrucomicrobiales; family Akkermansiaceae; genus Luteolibacter. The sequence goes on from JAWVYP010000258.1 coordinate 3,338, forward strand.
TGACCGTCAAGGCCGCCGAGATCCATGCCGGTGCCGCCGCCATTTCCGATCAACCCCAATACCTCTCCACCAAACAGGTCGAGCGCATCGCCGGTCGACCCGACGAACACTACCGCCAGAAGGCTCTTGGCCTCTGATCCGGCTTCGCTCTGCGAGCTACGCCGGGACAAGTCCGGCTTCGCTTTGCAAGCTACGCCGGGACAAGCGATTCAGAAATAGAAATCAATAACCAACAACCAACACACCATGCCCGAATACAAACACGTCAACTATGGCTGGGACGACGCCAAGGCCGACTCCCTCGATTACGCCGACCGTCTGGTCTATCGCTCCAACCTGCTCGGCAGCGACCAACGCATCACCAACACCGGTGGTGGCAAC
>JAWVYP010000259.1:0-3667 GCA_033722655.1 Akkermansiaceae bacterium
CCAAGACCCACTCCCCAGACCATGAAGAACCGCCGATTCCTCTCCTTCCTAGTTGCGGCCCTCTGTTCGCTCTCCCTCCTCACCGCCCCCCGCGCCCAAGCGCAGGGCGAAATTCCCGATGACCCCGCACTGCTGCCCATTGCGGAGCTTGTGATGTACAGCATCGAGTTGATGAAGAAGGAGCAGTGGGAGAAGGCGCTCAAGTTCAACCAGCAGGCGATCAAGGATGAGGGTGCGGACGCGATGGCGGACTGGGGCCCCATGTTCGGCACCATCTACTACCGCACCGGCATCTGCCACATGAAGCTCAAGCAGTGGGACGAGGCCGCCAGCATGTTCGAGAAGTGCTACAAGGACTTCCCCAACGCCAAGGATGCCATCAGTGAAAACGAGTTCGAGAAGCGCGCCCTTTTCCAGTGGGCCAAGGCCGAGATGAAGCAGGAAGAGTGGCAGAAAGCCCTCGACCTCTTTCAGAAGTTCCTCAACGAGCTCGAGATGCCGCGTGACCGCTTCTCCAGTGCTGACTTCTTCATCAGTCGCGCCACCTGCTACTACAAACTGCGCCAGATCAGCCCCGGCAATGATGCCTTGGAAACAGCGATCAAGAACCGGCTCGTCTGGCGTGTCCCCGAGGAAGCCATCCTCAGCTGCTTCCTCGAGTTCCTGAAGGCCGCCATCGAAAAGGAGAACGAGCAGGCCATCGTCGATTTTGTCCGCAAGAACCGTGGCGGCATCGTCGCCACCGATGACGTGATGTACAATCCCTATGGCCCCCTCATCCTCAAGCATGCCAACGAATGCCTGAAGGCGGACATGAAGCGCGCCGCAATCACCCTCTATCAGATCCTTCCCGGCACCGAGGCGGCCATCGACATCAACAAGGACAAGTTGGCCGCCATCGGCCAAATGAAGTTCCTGCGCGATGGGGTGACCGGCACGATGGTCTATCTGGAAAGGCTCGAAAAGCGCGACGAGAAGTTTGCCGAGGCCTTGGAGAGTCCCAAGTCGCTCGAGATCTACAAGCTCACGACCATGGCCGTCATGCACGAGCGCGAGGGCAACGTCCGCGGTGCCCATGCCGCCTACCGCCAGCTCGAGGACTACTACCCGCACGCCGAAAAACGCGAGGACAACCTCTATAACATGGCGCGCACCTCCTTCCTCGTGGATGGCGGCTCCAGTGCCCTCGCCGATGCCCAGAAGTTCCTCAAGCTCTTCCCGGATTCCGAGCACGCTTCCTCCATCAAGCGTCTGATGTTCGCCAGCCTGTTTGCCGAGCAGCGCTACGAGGAGTGCATCGAGAGTGCGAGCGAGATGATCGACAAGCTGCCCAAGGGAACTGCGGACCACGACATCTGCCTCCACGTCCTCGGCGGTTCCTATTTCTATACCGGCCAGTATGAGAAGGCCGCTCCCCTGCTTGAGCAACACGTCAAGGAATATCCGAACAGTGACTCCAAGGTCGCTGCGGCCTATTTCCACGCCGCCAACCCTTACCGCATGATGGATCACATCACGGCGGCCAAGCGTCTCGACGCCTTTCTCGAGAAGTTTCCCAACCCCGACGAAAACGTCTTCATGCCCTTTGCTCTGCTGGACCGGGCGACCTGCTATTACATGAACGAGCAGAACGACGAGACGGTCGAAATGACCACCCGTCTGATCGACACCTATCCCGACCACAGCATCATCGACCAGGCCCACAACCTCCGTGGCAACGCCTATCTTGGCCTGGAGGATGATCACAATGTGGATGCCGAGCGCGATTACAAGGCCGCGCTGGCCCTCGCCGAGAGGTGGATGCACGACGTGGTCGCCGGTGAGTCCCTGTTCCTGCTTGCCGACCTCATGATTACCGAAGGCGAGGAAGACGAGGACAAGGAGCGCCTGATGATGGCCCTGCCCTACATCAACAAGTTCTGGGCGGATTACGAAGATTCCGGCTTCAAGCGCCAGATGGCCATCCTGCAGGTCCCCGTGCTCATCGAGGACGGGCGCCTGGATGATGCCCTGGCCAAGCTCGAGGAGCTCATCGTCGAAAAGGCCAAGGAAGAGGACATCGCCAGCCTCGAGAAACTCATTCCCAACCACCGCGAAGCCTTCCTCACCGCCAACAGCCCCGAGCAACTGCGTGAGATGTATCTCGCCTTCCCGGGAATCGACCTGGCGGACAAGGCCGCACGCGCCCTGCTCTACGTCGAGGTGATTTCCGTTTACCAGAAGATTGCCGAGAAGGCCGAGGAAGAGGAGGCCAGACTCAAGGCCGAAGCCACGGTTAACGGTCTCTTCCGCGAACTGAGGAAGCAGTTCGACGTCAAGGACCTGGCTCCCAGCATTCTCGTCGATGTCGGCGACTACATCCGCAAGAACATGAGCGGACCTGCCGTCAAGCAGGCCCTGCCCTTCTTCACCGAGGTGCTCGAACGGGGCGTTTCGGAATACCGCTATGACGCCCTGCTGGGCCGCGGCGACGTCTATGGCAAATCCGAACTTCCCAATGAGATCGAACTCGGCCTCGCCGATTTCCGCACCGTGTATGCCGAAGCCGAGAAGAATTCACTCAAGGAAGAGGCTCTCTACAACATTGTCCGCTTGCTGATGAACAAGCGTGACTACGCGGCTGCTGAGACCAAGGCGCGGGAGTTCATCGACCACGAGCCCGCTTTTGGCAGCAGCGTCAGAACCGCCAATGTCTATCTCTGGCTGGGCGAAAGCTTCGAGGAGCGCAACAAGACCGACGATGCCATCGGCGTGTATGCCCGGGTCTGGGCCACCATGACCGGCAACATCGCCGCTTCGGCACCCGCCATGGAGCGCTGGATGAAGATCCTGTGGAATCGCAATCAGCCCGCGGCCAACGGCAAGATGTCCGACCGCCAGGGAGCCTATGAAGGTGGCTTGAAATACCTCCGTCAGACCGAGCGCTTCAAGGACCAGATGATCCCCAGCGACCTCGCTCTCTGGCAGAGCGTCGAACAACTCGTCAAGAAGTACGAATCCAATCCCAAGGTGCAGCCCAAGCGCGGGGGAGAAGAGGGGTAAGACCCGGCGTCCCGAACACCAGATCCCCGACTGCCAACCCGCAAGCCCATCCCCCCAGAGCTCCAATTCCAAAGCCAGCAACCGAACATGAAATCCAAGTTTCTCACCGCCATCTTCCTCCTGACCAGCCTCGCGCTCGGCCATGCCCAAGAACAGGAGCAGCCGGGCCCGCCCCTGGGCATGCTGGTCTTCATCAATCCGGAAAACGGCCAGCTGAGTGCGGAGCAGGTGTACATCCTTGCGGTCACCGACAAGGCTGTCGCCTACAAGTTCAACGCGGAAGATGCCCAGATCGAGAAGGGAAGCCGCAAGGAGATCGATTCCATCTTCATCTACACACCGAAGGAATACCTGGAGGCCCTCGACCTGCTGCAGGGCAGGAAATATGCCGAGGCCCGGGATGCCTTCGCGCAGATCAAGGAGCGCTATGCCGGCAAATATCCCGGCATCAACAACAACCTGAGCGTGATGGCGGGCTACTACGAGCTCGAAGCCCTGCGCAAGCTGGGAGACCTGGAGGGGCTGCGCAAAGCCCTGATGGCCTACGACAAGGAGGGTTTGACCCGCAAGGTGCCCCTGCAGCAACTCGAAATCTATGTCCTGTGGGATGCCATCCGTGCCGAAC
>JAWVYP010000260.1:0-3659 GCA_033722655.1 Akkermansiaceae bacterium
CGAGAACTTCGATGCCATCATCAACCCGCCGCAAGCTGCCATCGTTTCCGTCGGTGCCGCCATCGAGAAGCCCGTCGTGGAAGACGGCAAGCTCGTTGCCGGCCTGCGCATGAACATCGGCCTCTCCTGCGATCACCGCGTGGTCGATGGCGCCGTCGGTGCCGAGTTCCTGGCCCAGGTCAAAAAGCTCATTGAGCAGCCCGCCCTGATGCTGCTCTGAAGCATCTGCCCATGAAGCTCATTTCAGACCCTGTGGAAGCCGCTTCCACGGGGTCTTTTGCTGTCTAAGAGAAGAAGAGACTCTTTTTTGAATTCATAAGATCATCTTCTTCATCGTGTGAACAAGTCGGCAAAAGGGCTGTTCCCCGGCTTAATGGCAGGGGTTCCACGGGAATGACAGGATGGGAATGAGTCTTGGTCGCCCGGTATTGTCATGGCTCTCCAGTAGGAGCTCGTGAAAAGATGCCCAGTCAATCACAGCTTGTTCACAATGGTTTCACAGGTTCTTGCGGCCCGGGGGCCATGCAGTGCATTCTGCGTCCATGAGTGCAGACGGGGCTTCGGTCATCATCACCGGCGGGGCGGGAGACTTGGCGCGCGAAATGGCTGCGTGCTTCCGCAAAGCCGGTTACGAGGTGGCGTCACCGGGACGTGCCGAACTCGATGTCACCGCTGCCGATGCGCCTCAGCGCTATTTTGAGGGGCGGGAGCCCGAACTGCTCATCTGCAATGCCGGAATCACCAGGGATCAACCGCTGGTAAAACTCAAGGAAAAGGATTGGGATGCCGTGATGCAAGTGAACCTGCGCGGCGTGCTCAACTGCGTGCGTCCCGCGATCGAGGCGATGAAGGCCAAGCAGGGTGGGGGAGGAGGCCACATCGTGCTGATCTCCAGCCACTCCGCCATCCATCCACCCATCGGCCAGGCGGCCTACGCCACCGCCAAGGCGGCCCTCATTGGCTTGGTCACCGATCTTGCGCAGGCCCACGGTGCTGACAACATCCGCGTCAATGCCGTGCTGCCCGGATTTCTCGAAACCAAAATGACGGCCAAAGTCAGCGAAGCGCGCAAACAGCAGGTCATCGCTGAGCAGGCACTTGGACGACTCAATACCTGCGAGCAAGTTGCCTCCTTCATCCGTGCGCTGCACGAGGATCTGGTGCATACATCCGGCCAGGTGTTCCATCTCGACAGCCGCCGTTACTGCTATTGATTTCCCTTCTCCCACGTCATGCGACTGATCCTCCCATTCCTTGCGCTTGCCGGCCTTGCAATGGCCCAGGCGCCGTCCCTGCTGCTCGAATACAAGACACCGCCCAAATACCTCAAGCAGCCCGCATCCGAGAAGTACTCGGATCCCGCCATGGCTTTCCCGCATTCCGACTGGATGCGCGAGGGCCTGCCCATCGGCAACGGACGATTGGGCGCGATGGTGATGGGAGATCCCCTGAACGAACGCATCCAGTTCAACGAGATCAGCCTGTGGACAGGCGGGGCTAATGAATCCGGCAAGTACAGTGCCGATGAACCCGGCGGTTTCGGTTCCTACCAGAATTTCGGCGATCTCTTCATCACCATGAAGGGAATGGATCGCTATGAAAACTATCGTCGATCACTCGACCTCGCCACCGGCATCCACACCACGACCTGGACCAGTGACGGGGTGACCTACAAGCGCGAGGTGTTCTGCAGCCATCCGGATGAATGCATTGTCATTCGAATGACCGCAGACAAGCCTGTTGAGATATTCGCAGACATTGAAATGCGAGACACGGTAGGAGAGCCGGCACCCATACAAAATCGTGGGAGCGACGGGATATACTTCAACGGGGAACTGGACAACGGCATGCAGTATGCCGCTCTCGTCAGATCACATGGATGCCTCTCACATCCCATCCCTGATAAAAACCAACGGCGCTTGGCGGGCAGTCAGCTGGAACTTCGGCTCTATGCAGCAACAAACTACGCCCTGGATGCCGAAGCCAACTTCCGCAGCAAGAAAACGGCATCACAAAAAATAACCGAGTGGAGCACAGGAAAGCACAAGCCCTATGATGAACTGCACACCCGCCACCTAACAGATTTTACCAAGTTGATGGGCCGCGTCACCCTCGACATCGGCGCACCTCCCGAAGGACTCGACCTTCACCAACGCCTCGAGCGCTACCGGCAGGGGAGTCAGGACCCGCATCTGGAAATGCTGCTCTTCCAGATGGGGCGCTATCTGCTCATCAGTTCCTCGCGTCATTGCCTGCCCGCCAACCTGCAGGGCCTGTGGAACGACATGAATCATCCGGCCTGGAACAGCGATTACCACACCAACATCAACATCCAGATGAACTACTGGCCGGTGGAGGTGGCCAATCTTTCGGAATGCGCGATGCCGCTCTTCAATTGGATCGAGGCAAGCATCCCCGGAAGCCGCGCCGCGACCCAAAAGGCCTTCGGCGAGGATACGCCTGGCTGGACCATGCGGACCTCGGTCAACATCTCCGGCGGCAACGGCTGGGAGTGGAACCTGCCCGCTTCGGCCTGGTTCTGCCTTCACTACTGGGAGCACTACACCTTCACCCGCGACGAAGTCTTCCTGCGCGAACGCGCCTGGCCCATCTTTGAGGAGGTCTGCCAATTCTGGTTGGCGAAACTCATCGAGAAAGACGGCAAGCTGCTGGTGCCCGATGGCTGGTCGCCCGAGCACGGGCCGCGCGAGGATGGTCCCGCCCACGACCAGCAGGTCGTGTGGGCGCTCTTCACCCACACGCTTGAGGCGGCCAAGGTGCTCGAGATCAACAACGACCTCGTGAAGCAGGTCCGAATTGCTCGCAGCAAACTGCTCGGTCCCGAAATCGGCACCTGGGGCCAGATCATGGAGTGGAGGGTCGAGCGCCCGACTCTGGAGAAATCCCAGCATCGCCACACCTCCCATCTCTTCGCCGTGTATCCCGGCAGCCAGATCACGCTGCAGCAAGACCCGGAACTGGCCAAGGCTGCAGTCATTTCACTGGCGGCGCGCGGCAATGCCGGCGACTCCCGCCGCTCCTGGACCTGGGGCTGGCGCTGTGCCCTGTGGGCGCGGCTCGGCATGCCCTCGCAGGCCAGCGACATGGTGCGCGGCCAACTCACCTGGAACACCCTGCCCAACCTGCTCGCCACCCACCCACCCTTCCAGTTCGACGGCAATGCCGGCATCACCGCCGGAATGTGTGAGATGTTCGTGCAGAGCCACGCCGATGCCATCTTCGTGATGCCCGCCATCTCGACCAAGCGCAACTGGCGGCAGGGGAGTTTCAAGGGGCTCAAAGCCCGTGGCGGCTTTGAAGTCGGCGGCAGCTGGAAGGACCGCGCCGCGCGGAGCGCGAGCATCGTGTCCCAGCTCGGCAATCCGGTCACCCTGCGCATTCCCAACATCAAGCCGGCCACCATCCAAGTGATTCCAAGTGAAGGCGAGGCCTTTGAAGCCAAGCGCCGCGAGGACGGGACCTACCACTTTCAAACAAGACCTGGAGAACGTTACGACATCACTTGGAAAGTCACCGAGGCCAAGGTCGATCGCTGAGCAAGAACTGTAGCGGCGGGGGGAGTACCGGGGGAACCGGCGGGGGCGGGGGGGGGCCGGGAAAAGACCCCCCCACACGGGCGCAAAGCGAGACGGTGGGCC
>JAWVYP010000261.1:0-3653 GCA_033722655.1 Akkermansiaceae bacterium
CGTCGATCATCGTCCGAGCATCGTTTCGACGGTCATAGACCGCCGCTACAGACAAACCCCTCCTCATCCAGCTGGCAGACAGCAGCACCAATCAAACCAAACCACCCATTTATACTTGGCCATTACCCGCCAATTGTTAGACAAACCACGCATGAAAAACTTGGGCCTTATCATCGTCATCATTTCCATTTTCTTATCAGCCTTTGTCTTCAGCTCGGTGGACCTCCTCAAAGAATGGAAAATCAATCCTGAAACCGCTGCATGGAGTTGCTTTGTGCTGGCTATCGTCGGCACGGCCTTATCCATATCTTACAAAAGCTCCAAAGCCGGGAAAATTGGAACGTGCTTGGGAGGACTCGAATGCCTTCTATTTCTAATCATTTTAATGTCGAGCTCCAGCCCGAGCAGGGAATACCCGAACTCAGAAGCCACTGAACCCAAACCGGCCAATCCAATTGAACAGGGACCGACCCCTCCAGAGAACTAAGATGGCAACCTACCAAATTCTCTTCCACGGATACGGATTCAAGGCTTCGCTCGATAAAGACCTTGATCCGATAGTTGGGTTTTACACACCCAGAAGAGTTAATGCGGATAACCCTGATGAGGCCTATATCAAAGCTCTGGAGCTCCTCAAATCAGAGGAGCAGACAAAGTCCCTGATTTCTGAATCCGTTTCCAATGGAGCCAATCCGAAATTTGAGGCTGATGAGATCTATGAAGTTTCTTTTTGGGAAAGATTGATCGGACGCTGCCCGACTGGATTCATCTTTTACGACGATTCGGAAGATCCAGAGGCCCATTAAGCTCCTGTAGCGGCGGTCTATGACCGTCGATCATCGTCCGAGCATCGTTTCGACGGTCATAGTCTGATCTCGTTCTACTCGATCCACGAGGAATCCGGCCTCCCCCGAGGCCGGATTGAACTATACCAACTCGCTTTGCTCGTCGGACCTTCGGTCGTTGCCGCTACAAACAAAGCCCTCCTCATCCAGCTCGCAACCGGCGGGAAGCGGCAGACCTTCTTCACCCGCGGCAGGTCCAAACACCCGTCCATCCTCCACCCACCAACCGGGCAAGAGGCGGCCGTAAGAACCGGGCTTGGAACCCAACTGCTCCTCAAACCCGTCCGGCTGACGCTCCGGCGTGGGCATGGACAGGGCAATGACCCGGCCTTCCACGGCCAGGCAGGGATAATGCTCAATAGCCTCGTCGGGCAGAGGCTCGAGCGCGTCGGCACTGAAGTCGTAGAAGCGAAACTCCACGCCGCGCACAAAATTCTCGATCACCTCACTGGTCTTGCCTCCGCCAACCCAAACCTGCCCACCGTGGACCTCGATGCGATCCTCGATGATCACCTGACTGTGGGCAAAGCGGGCGAAGCCGACCAATAAGCCGTGCAGTTCATGCAGCAACGGATCCTCGCGCCAGATGTGGATCTTCTCCTGTGGTTGCAGGGCATTGGTCATGTAGATCTGGTGTCCATTGGCCCAGGCCACCCGCCGTGATTGCTCATCCAGGGCATCGAAGTCCTCCGCCAGGATGCCATTGTCCTGCAACATCCGCTCGCCCCACTTCGGGTCGTTGAAGCGCGAGGCCATCGCCTCGGCAGAAGCCTTCATCAGGGCATCGGCCACCCGCTCCTTGTTGACCTCCTTCGGTTCCATGGCCTGGGCAAAGGCCACGCTCACCTGCAGCTTGCCGCGATGCGGCAACTTCCAGAAATAGCGGTTGCGCTCATAGGAGGCGATGGAGCGCCAGATGCCATCCATCCACACCGGCACCACCGGATGACCGGCCTTGGTCGCGATCAACTCGAAGCCGCGCTGCAGGGAGCTGCGGCAACCGGTGCGGGTGAGCTGACCCTCAGGAAAATAGCAGACCACCTCGCCCGCCTTGAGCGCCTTGATGATGCGCCGGATCGCCTCCAGCGGCTGATCACGGCGGATCAACACCGTGCCGAAAATGCGAGTGAACCAGCCGATGCTGCGAGTGCCGGCGAACTGCTCGTCCATCACAAAGCGCAGCGGCCGCGGACTCGCCTCGGCGATGATGAAGGCATCCATGAAGGTCACGTGGTTGGGCAGCAGCAAGACACCGCCGCTCTGCGGAAGATGCTCCGGGTTCACCGCCCGCACCCGGCTGCTGAAGACGCGCAGGAGTGAGAGCATCACCAGCCTCAGCAAGTCGCCGGGCAGCAGGCGAATGATGCTCCAAGTGGCCGCCGCGCAGACGAGGCCGCAGACGACCATCTCCAGCCGCAGCACCAGGCCCGGACTCACGCCCAGCCATTTGCCCGCCAGCAGGATGGCCTCGATGACCACCAGCGCCACGATTCCGGCCAGGCAGTTGAGCAAGTTGACTGCCGACTGGAATTCGCCCCGCTTGTGAGCCGGATAGGCATCCTGGATCCAGGCATTGAGGGGAGCCAGGAAAAGTGCGGCGGCAAAGGCGAGGATGGCCAAGGCAATCATGAAAGCCCAGCCGCCCGAAGGCAGGACCAGAAAGGTGACCGACATCAAGGCCATCAGCACACCACCCACTGGCACCCAACCGAGTTCGATGCGCTTGCGCAGCAGGTAGGCCGCGACCCCGAAGCCGAGCGCCATGCCCAGGGAAGCCGAGGCCATGAAGCCGGAGGAGAGACTGCCAAAGCCGGGCCCACCCTCGGTCATGTGCTTGGCCAGCTTGATCGACCACAGGTTGATGAAGGCCGCGATGCCCCAGAAGAAGGCGATGCCGCAGGCCGCGCGCCTCAGGCCCTCATGGCTCCACAGGTCCTTGAGGTTGATGAAGTGGCTGACCGCCAAGCGCCGGCTGAAGCGCACATTGCCCTGGGCCGGCACCTTGGGGATGATCCAGGCCAGCACCACCGCTGGTAGCGCGGTGCAAAACAGGATGACGAGGGGCAGAAGACCCGCATCCCAGGCCGTTTCCTGGGTCTCCCCCAGCTTCTCCCAGCGATTGTCATACCAGATCCCGGCCACGATCTGACCGGCGAGAATGGCCAGCATGGCCGTCATCTGCTGGATATTGGTGGCAAAGCCCAGATGCCGCGAGCCGACCAGCTCCTTGTTGAGACCGATCTTGGCGGGACTGAAGAAGGCCGACTGGATGGCGAGTCCAAAGAAGCCGAAGAGCGCCATCCACATGTTGCCCATCCACACCGAGAGACTGATCCAAGCCAGGATGCACAACTGGGCGAGGGCCGCGCCAATCATCACGTGACGCTTGGAGAAGCGGTCGCTCATCCAGCCCGCGATGGGCGCAAAGAGGACAAAGGGCAGTGAGATCATCAGCGCGGCGGCGGTCTCGAGTCCGATGCCGACACCCGGCCAGATCGGCACCAGAAAGCCCACGGCCCCCGCCAGGGGAATGAGGATGAACTGCGCCATCTTATCGTTGAAGGCGTTCTGGGTCTGCTGGACGATCATGCACCAGTAACCCACCCACTGGCGCTTGCTTGGTTCCTCGTCCACAGGTTCGCCAGTCATCGCCGCAGACCCTAGGGAGTTGCTGCTCCAGCGGCAATCCCAGATGCAGCAAAGCTGCGGTTCCTGATTCTTGAATCAGGCATCACTGAGGACCACAAACCACCCAATTTCCCAATTCCTCGGCGAATTCATTCGCCCACCCATCCCTTCACCGCATCC
>JAWVYP010000262.1:0-3623 GCA_033722655.1 Akkermansiaceae bacterium
AGTTTGCGACGGTCACAGACCGACGCTACAGACGAAGCACCAAGCACGCGGCGCCAGCCGCCAACCACGAACAGGCGGCTTCGCCGCCTTCCCTCAACTTTAGACTTTTCGACACGCGGACAAGGTGCGCAGCATCATGCGCCCATGAAAGTCATCAGCGGATCCGCCCACCGCGCGCTTGCCGAGCGCATTGCCGAGAGCCTCGAACAACCTCTGGCCAACGTCCAGGTGACGGCCTTTCCCGACGGCGAGACCTTCGTCAAGATCGACGAAAACATCCGCGGCGATGACGTCTTCATCATCCAGCCGAGCTGCCCGCCAACCAACCACAACATCATGGAGCTGTTGATTATGGTGGACGCCGCCCGCCGGGCCAGTGCGGAGCGCATCACCGCCGTGATGCCCTTCTTCGGCTACGCCCGCCAGGACCGCAAGGACCAGCCGCGCGTGCCCATCACCGCCAAGCTGGTGGCCAACCTGCTGACCTCCGCCGGGGTCAACCGGGTGCTGACCATGGATCTCCACGCCCCCCAGATCCAGGGCTTCTTCGACATCCCCGTCGACCACCTCTACGCCAAGTCGGTGCTCATCGACTTCCTGCGCAAGCGCCATCCGGACACCTCCAACCTGACGGTGGTCTCCCCGGACGTCGGCGGCTCGAAAATGGCACGCGCCTACGCCGATGCGCTGGGTACCGAGCTGGCCATCGTCGCCAAGCACCGGGTCAATGCCACCAAGGTGGAGGCAATGAACGTGATCGGTGAGGTTGAGGGCCGCGACGTGCTGTTGGTCGACGACATGACCGAAACCGCCGGCACCCTCTGCGCGGCGGCCGAAATCCTGCGCAAACACGGCGCCAGACGCATTTTCGCCGGCGTTTCCCACGCGATTCTGGGCGACATCGCCGAGGAGCGCATCAACAATTCGGAGATCGAGGAGGTCATCACCACCGATTCCGTCCCCCAGGCTACAGGCACCAAGGTCCAAGCCGTCGGCACCGCCCCCCTCTTCGCCGAGGCCATCCGCCGCATCAGCAAGGGCGAGTCGATCACCACGCTGTTTGTGGATTGAGCGCCTGCGGCGCTCGTTCTTCGTTCCTAGTTCCTGGTTCTTAGTTGCGCCTGCGGCGCCCGAAAACCGTGGGTCTTACGTTGCCCCAACTAGGAACTAAGAACAAAGAACTAAGAACAGGCCCGATTCATCGGGCCTAAAACAATTTTTTGACAAGCGGGCCTGCGGGAGCTAAACACCCCGCCCGCGCCGCTGGTTTCGAGCCACCCGGCTCCCCTGACCCCAAGCTTCTCAAGCATCCCCAACCGCTTTTCACCATGGCCAAAACTACCACCATCCAAGCTGAAACCCGGGCCCGCTCCGGATCCGGCGTTCTCAAGCAACTGCGCCGCGAGGGCCTGCTTCCTTCCGTGATCTACGGCAAGGACTTCGAGAACATCAATCTCAAGATCAACGCCAAGACCTTCCGCGACATCCTGGCCCACAGCAGCTCGGACAGCATCGTGGTGAACCTGGAAATCGACGGCAAGGAGTCCCAACTGGCCTTCCTCAAGGACGTCCAATACGACGCCATCAGCGGTCAAGCCCTGCACGCCGACTTCCGCGCGATCGACGCCAAGACCTCGATCACCGCCAGCATCCCGGTCATCCTGCTCGGCACCGCTCCCGGCATCAAATCCGGTGGTGTGGTCGACCAGCAGGTCCACAGCATGGAAGTCACCTGTCTTCCCGCCGACCTTCCCGAGACCATCGATATCGACATCTCCGAGCTTGAGCTCAACGACTCCATCCACGTGGGCGAGGTCAAACTCCCCGAAGGTGTGAAAACCACCCTTCTCGATGACACGGTCGTCGTCACCATCGGCCTGCCCGCCATTGCTCCTGTCGAAGAACCCGAAGAAGAAGCCGTTGCTGTTGAAGGCGAAGAAGGCGCTGCCGAAGGCGAAGGCGGCGAAGAAGGCTCCGAGGAAAAAGCCGAGGAAGCCACTGCTGAGGGTTGATCCGCTATGCGGATCGTTCCTGGTTCTTAGTTCCTGGTTCTTAGTTCCTGGTTCTTAGTTCCTGGTTCTTAGTTCCTAGTTCTTAGTTTCATAAACCCGATTCGCTCCGCGAGTCGGGTTTTTTCTTACTGTAGCGGCAACGACCGAAGGTCCGATGAGCAAAGCGAATTGGAATATCATTCAAATCGGCCTCGGAGGAGGCCGCATTCATCGTGGATCGAGTGGAAAGAGATCAGTCTATGAGCGTCGACCATCGTCCGAGCAACGTTCCGACGGTCATAGACCACCCCTACAATTCCGACTTTGGACTTTCGACCTTGGACCGGATGCGTAGCATCCAACCCGTGTCCTTCAAACTCATCGCAGGCCTCGGAAATCCTGGCCGTCAGTATGAATCCACCCGCCACAACATCGGGTTCATGTTGCTGGACCGCATGGCGACTGCCGAAGGCACAGAATTCAAGGAGATCACCCGCTGGCAGTCCGAACTGGCCAAGCTCCAGGACGGCAGCTGGCTGATCAAGCCGCAGACCTTCATGAACCTCAGTGGCCGCGCCCTGCAGCAGGTGATGAACTTCTACAAGCTCGAGCCGCGCGAGATTCTGGTCATCTACGACGACGCCAGCCTGCCCTTGGGCACTCTGCGCTTCCGTGAGAAGGGCTCGGCGGGCGGCCACAACGGCATCAAGTCCATCATCGCCCAGATCAGCACCCAGGAGTTTCCGCGGCTCAAGATCGGCATCGGTGGCTCGGGTCCCGCGGACATGAGTTCGCACGTGCTTGGCAAATTCTCTGAGGAGGAAGGACCCATGCTCGAAAACACGCTTGCAAGGGCTTTGGATGCTGTTCAGCTTGCCCGTACCAAGGGCATCTCGGAGGCTTCAAACAAGTTTCACCAGAAGCCTGCCCCCGAACCCCAAGCCGAAAAACCTGACGACGAGACGGATGAGGACTCACCTGGCAGTGAGCGAATCATCTGAAAACTGTTCATAAGAACATTTCTCGCTTGCCACCGACTCTCAATCTAACCAATATCCCCACCGTTATGGCCAACCTCAACAAAGTCATGCTCATCGGAAACCTCACCCGGGATCCGGAATTGCGCTACACCCCCAAGGGCACTGCCGTCGCTGACGTCGGCATGGCCATCAATCGAGTCTGGAGCAACGATGCCGGGCAGAAGCAGGAAGAAACCACCTTCGTCGACGTCACCCTCTGGGGCCGCCAGGCCGAACTCGCCGAGAAATACCTCGGCAAGGGCCGCGGCGTCTACATCGAGGGCCGCCTCCAGCTCGACACCTGGGACGACAAGGAAACCGGCAAGAAGCGCAGCAAGCTCAAGGTCGTCGGCGAAAACCTCCAATTCCTGCCCGACGGCAAGGGAGGTTCCAACGGTGGCGGCGGCCAGCGTTCGTCCAACCAAGACAGCGATGCGTCCAGACCCGCACCCGCCGTCGAGGAAGACGAGGACGATATCCCGTTTTGATCCGCTGTCGCAACGCGACGCATTTCAACTGTAGCGGCGGTCTATGACCGTCGACCTCTCCTCTTCTCTCCTGTCGACCTCTCCTCTTCTCTCCCGTCGACCTCTCCTCTTCTCTCCTGTAGCGG
>JAWVYP010000263.1:0-3551 GCA_033722655.1 Akkermansiaceae bacterium
ATGGGGGCTGTCGCAGTTCTGACGCACCATCAGTCTGACTGGCCACATCGCTTCCGCCCGCTCGGGGACATGCAATTCTTTGGCGCAGCCAAAGTTGCTTGTCACCTTCACCGGCCATTCACCATCCTACTTCAAAATGGCCGGTCTCAACGCGCACGATTCAAAATCCGTCAAACTGCTGACGCGTGTACTCATCTTCCAGTGGATTCTGCTGGGCATGTATCTCTTGGGGTATGCACTGGTCATCTCCGACTATCCCGGCCCCATGGCCCTGCTTTACGCACCAGTCATTGCTTACCTGCTCTGCGGTCCTTTCATTGCGATTTTCACGCTGATGGAGTGGAATGTTCTGACAACCCGATGTCAGAAACATTGCATCATTCATCATGTCGCATATGTGGTGATCCTCGTGTTCCGGACATCTATAGAGCATCATTTCATGTCATGATGCCGGTGGCCCATTTCCACACATCGGCCAAGCGAATCCCGATAGAAATATCAGCCCGAGATTGAATAATCCCCCCGCCCATGCTGTCTTAAGCTACATGCAACCCAAATTCAGCATCATCGCTCTGATCGGCCTCGCCCTGCTGACCACTCCCGCCATCGCCAAACCTGGCAAAGGCAAGGGCAATAGCGGCAAAGGCGGCCCGCCAGCACACGCTGGCAAGGGCAATCCCGGCAAAGACAACAAGGGCAATCCCGGCAAGGGCAACAAGGACTGGGATCACCCCAGCAACAAGCATCCCAAATTCGGCGACAAGGATCTCAACCTGCTCCGCAACTTTTTCGCCCCGGACAACCGCAAGAGCCTGCCACCAGGCCTGCGCAAAAATCTAGAGCGCGGCAAACCCCTGCCTCCGGGCTGGCAGAAGAAAGTCGCCGCCGGCCAAGTCATCGATGCTGGCTGGCTCGATCTGATGACCCCGGTCTCTTATGACGACTTGCCGGGCATCCAGCGCCATCCCGGCAGCCGCTTGTATTACCACGACAATCGTCTGGTCCGGGTCAATCCGGAGACCCGCATGATCATCGAGGTGGTCAATCTTTTGACCCGCTGAGGGTCGTCGGACTCCCAACTGTGCATGGTTTGCGACAAGCCTTGCGCAGTATCGTGCAAGGAATGCGAAGCCGGTGAGGCTCG
Source organism: Akkermansiaceae bacterium (assembly GCA_033722655.1). Taxonomy (GTDB): domain Bacteria; phylum Verrucomicrobiota; class Verrucomicrobiia; order Verrucomicrobiales; family Akkermansiaceae; genus Luteolibacter. The sequence continues at coordinate 1,145 of JAWVYP010000263.1, forward strand.
CCTGTGGGATGGTTTGGGCACTTCCCAAGGACCCATTCCGGGTCCGCCTCCCGCCCCGTGCCCGCCAGACGCCCCAATCTCGATACCGTCACGACCATCAACCAGGATGGCTCGCGCTATTTCCTGCACCCGGCGGACGTGCGCGGCAAATGGACGCGCTGGCGGCGTGTGGTCGGCGTCCTGCTGATTGGCATCTACATCGCGCTGCCCTGGATTTCCATCAACGGCAATCCGGCGGTGTTTCTGGACGTCGAGCACCGCATGTTCCACCTCTTTGGGCTGACCCTGGTGCCACAGGACCTGTGGGTGATGTTCTTTGCGGTCAGCGGCATGGGTTTCGCGCTGTTCTTTGGCACGGCCCTGCTGGGCCGCATCTGGTGCGGCTGGGCCTGCCCCTACACCGTATTTCTGGAGCACGTCTTCCGCCGCATCGAGCGCCTGATCGAGGGCGATGCCCCGGCCCGCCGTGCGCTGGAGAAGGCCGCTTGGGGACCGCTCAAATGCTTCAAGTGGATCCTCAAGCACGGCATCTACATCCTGGCGGCCACGCTGATCGCCCACGTCTTCCTCTCCTACTTCGTCTCCCTGCCCCGGCTCTACCGCCTGATGCAGGAAGGCCCCTTCGAGCATCTGAGCGCCTTCGGCATCGTCGCCTTCCTGACCCTCGTGCTGTGGTTCTGCTTCGGCTATTTCCGCGAGCAGTTCTGCATCATCATGTGTCCCTACGGCCGCCTGCAGAGTGCGCTCACCGACGACGACACCGTCAACATCGGCTACGACGAGAAGCGGGGCGAACCCCGCGGCGCCAAGGGCAAGACCGGCGGAGATTGCATCGACTGCCTGCGCTGCGTGCAGGTCTGCCCCACCGGCATCGACATCCGCAACGGCCTGCAACTCGAGTGCATCGGCTGCACCGCCTGCGTGGACGCATGCGATGAAATCATGCGCAAGGTCGACCAACCCACCGGCCTGATCCGCTACGACTCCTTCAACGGCTTTGCCGGCAGGGCCCGCCGCTTTCTGCGTCCCCGCATCTACGTCTACACCGCACTCGCCGCGCTGGGTTTGCTCGCCCTGTTGCTGGTGGCCTCGATCAAGGCCCGGCCCTTCAACGCCACGATCTCACGGGCCGGTGGCAGCGGCTTCTACAGCGACGCCTCCGCGGTGCGCAACCACTACAAGGTGCGCTTCATCAACAAACGCAACCAGCCGGCCACCGTCACCATCCAGCTCTCCGAGCAGACCCCACCCGGCTACGAACTCAGCGGCGCGGACCAGACCTTCACCGTCGGCGCCAAGGAGGAGATGTCGCGCACCTGCGTCGTCCTCTGTCCGCTCGAGGATTACCAAGGCACCACCGAGCTCGATCTCATCATCCGCGCCATGCCCGGCGACGTCACCCTCTCCAAGACCGTCCGCTTCCTCGGACCCAACCCCCAGTAAGCCCCATCCCAAAAACTGCCATGAACCCCATCCGCAATGTCCTCTCCCGCCATCCCTGGCTTCTCGTCGTGCTCGCCTTTTTGTTGCTGCTGAGTGCCTGGTCGGCCTTGATCACCATCGCCGTGAAGCATTCGCCGCAAAAAATCGAGCTCGCGAAATGACCACCCCGAGCTGAGCCCATGACCACTGCCGCCGCCCTCATCGCCGGATTGGCCACCAGCCTGCATTGCGCGGGCATGTGTGGTCCGATCGCCTGCGGGCTGGGCACGCTGGCCAAGTCCGAGGGCGAGCGGCTCATCAGTGCCTCGCTCTACCACGGCGGCCGGCTGCTCTCCTATGGCCTGATCGGCACCATCTGCGGGGCGATCGGCCAACAGCCCCTCCAGTGGTTCTTCGATTCGCCCGCCGTGCTCCTGCCCTGGGTCATGGTCGCCCTGCTGGTGCTCATGGGCCTCGGCCTCGACAAGCGGATCCCCCGCCCCGCGATTCTCAACAAACTCACTTTCAAGGCCCGTCTGAGTGCTGGACGGATGCCCGCCTACGGCAGTGCCACCACCATGGGCCTGCTGACCCCCCTGCTGCCCTGCGGCCCCCTCTACCTCATTTTCGGTGCGGCTCTGCTCTCCGGCTCTGCCGCCAAGGGCGCCGAATTCATGTTGGCCTTCGGTTTGGGCACCGTGCCCCTGCTGTGGCTAGTGCAGCACCAATTCCACCGCATCCGCCTCAAGCTAAGCCCCCTCACCCTGGGCCGCCTGGGACGTGGTTTGCTGCTCTGCACCGCCATCCTCCTCGCGTGGCGCCTGCACGGCACGCTGCCCGCCTGGGGCCAGCCGGCCACCGAGACCCCGGCGGAGCTCCCTTCTTGTTGTCATTAGGCCGCTGCGCGGCAGGTCAACGGTCATTGGTCATCTGGCATCCGCCTTCGCCAAAGCTACGGCGCTACAGGTCGGGGCTGGCGCACGTA
>JAWVYP010000264.1:0-3523 GCA_033722655.1 Akkermansiaceae bacterium
CCCACTTCGACCAGGCGTTCAGCAGTTTTGCCCAGCTCGGCGTCGCCTACACCGAGGATTTTGAGTCCGTGCAGCATAATTATAGCGAACTGCTCCACGAGATGGGTGAATACGAAAAAGCCGAGGAAATCGAGGCGCGCAAGATCTGACCCCAGACATGCCCCCGACCTCCGTGGCTGGTCCCATCAGATCAGCGGCGCAATCACCAGGGCGACCACGCTCATCAGCTTGAGCAGGATGTTGAGCGAGGGACCGGAGGTGTCCTTGAAGGGGTCGCCGACCGTATCGCCGACCACGGCTGCCTTGTGGGCTTCGCTGCCCTTGCCGAGCTTCTCGCCGTTTACTTCGGCCCCTTCCTCGATCATCTTCTTGGCGTTATCCCAAGCACCACCGGAGTTGCTCTGGAAGAGCGCCATCAGCACGCCGCAGACGGTCACTCCCGCCAGCAAGCCGCCGAGCATCTGGGCTCCGGAGCCTTCTCCGCCAAGGTAGTTGCCACCGAAGCCGACTACCACGGGTGCCAGCACGGCCAGAAGGCCCGGGCGCACCATCTCCTTGATCGAGGACTTGGTGGAGATCTCCACGCACTTGCCATACTCGGCCTTGCCGTCGGCGGCGTGGAAGATCTTCTGGTCTTGCTCGGACCACTCGGCGGTGGCCTTGCCCTCGTTGCGCCTCATGGCCTGTAGGGCGGCGCTGAGTTCGGGAATGGAGTGGAACTGGCGACGAACCTCCTCGATCATCGACATCGCCGCGCGGCCCACCGCCTGCATGGAGAGGGCGGAAAACAGGAAAGGCAGCATGCCGCCGATCAACAGCGCGGCCATGACTTTGGGGTCGGTAAGCTCGATGCTCAGATGGCGGTCGGCGCCCGCCGCCTCATAGGTGGTCTTGAAGGCCGCAAAGAGGGCGAGCGCGGTGAGCGCGGCCGAGCCGATGGCGAAGCCCTTGCCGATGGCGGCGGTGGTGTTGCCGACCGCATCCAGCTTGTCGGTGCGCTCGCGCACTTCGGGAGGAAGCTCGCTCATCTCGGCGATGCCGCCGGCGTTGTCGGAAATCGGACCGTAGGCGTCGACGGCCAGTTGGATGCCGGTGTTTGAGAGCATGCCGACTGCGGCAATCGCGATGCCGTAGAGGCCGGCCCATTCGTAGGCAAAGAGGATGGCCCCCGAGAGCACGATGATGGGAAACGCGGTGGAAATCATGCCCACGCCCAGACCGGCGATGATGTTGGTGGCCGAACCGGTCACCGACTGACGGACGATGCTCTTGACCGGACCCGTCCCGGTGCCGGTGTAGTGCTCGGTGATGAAGCCGATGCCCAGGCCGGCAACCAGGCCAGCGATCACGGCCCCGAAGACCTTGAGCGGAGTCACCGCGGTGCCGTCCGCCATGGTCCAGGATTCCGGCAGCATGGCGCGGGTCAGCAGAAAGGTGCCGATGAGAAGAATGGCGGCCGCGACCAACTCACCGGTGTTGAGCGCCCGATGGGGACTGCCCCCGTCCTTCACCCGCACAAAGAAGGTGCCGATGATGGAGGCCACAATGCCGAGACCGGCGAGCAGCAGGGGCAAGAGCACAGCGCCCAGGCCGTTGAGGTGGCCGGCGAATTCGGGGAGCGCCATGAAGGCCGCACCCAGCACCATGGTTGCAATGATGGAACCCACGTAGGACTCGAAGAGGTCGGCACCCATGCCCGCCACATCCCCCACGTTGTCACCCACGTTGTCGGCGATGGTCGCCGGGTTGAGGGGATGGTCCTCGGGGATACCCGCTTCCACCTTGCCCACCAGGTCGGCACCGACGTCGGCCGCCTTGGTGTAGATGCCGCCACCCACACGGGCAAAGAGCGCAATCGAGGAGGCCCCGAAAGAGAAGCCGGCGATGACGTTCATCACCTGCGAGATGCCGGCCTCATCCGTACCGAATTGATTGCTGAAAATCGCGAACAGCCCACCCAGGCCGAGGACACCCAGACCGACCACTCCCATTCCCATCACCGAGCCACCGGCAAAGGCCACACCCAGGCCCTTGCCCAGACTGGTGCGTGCCGCATGGGTCGTGCGCACATTGGCCTTGGTCGCCACCTTCATGCCGATGAAGCCGGCAAGGGCGGAACAGAAGGCGCCCACGATGAAGGAGATTGCGGCCAGGGGCGAGGAGGATTCGCTCTGGAAGCCGCCGAACACCAGCAGGATGGCGATGCAGGCCACAAACACCGAGAGTACCTTGTATTCGGCACGCAGGAAGGCCATCGCCCCGTCCTGGATGGAGCCGGCAATGCCCTTCATCTTGTCACTGCCCGCATCCTGCTTTTCGACCCAAGCGGATTTCCAGAAGGTGAAAAGGAGGGCGAGGATGCCAAATGCGGGAATGCCGTAGGTCAGGTAGGTCAGGTTGTTCATGGTTAGGTATGGGTTTCCACAAATCTTGGGGATCCAGACTATTAGGCATCCACCAACCGGAAGACAAGGAATGATTGGCCCACCGAGACACTCGTCGGAACCCCAGATCGGTGCACCCTCGTCCTCCGCAAGGTTGCCCTTGCGCGATGGCGGCCCGACTGCTTGATTGCCCCGCCATGGCCACCATCAACACCAACTTTCTCAAGCTCAAAGCCGGTTACCTCTTTCCCGAAATCGCGCGCCGCGTGAACGCCTACTGCGAGGCCAATCCCGACAAGGCCGACCAGATCATCCGCTGCGGCATTGGTGACGTCACCGAGCCGCTTCCCGCCGCCGCGGTCAAGGCCATGCACGAAGGCGTGGACGAGCAGGCCAGTCGCGAGACCTTCCACGGCTACGGGCCCGAGCAGGGTTACGCCTTCCTGCGCGAGGCCATCGTCGAGAACCAGTTCCAGGGGCTGGGCATCTCCGCCGACGAAGTCTTCATCTCCGACGGCTCCAAATGCGACACCGGCAACATCCTCGACATCTTCGGCAAGGGCAACACCATCGCCATCACCGATCCCGTCTACCCGGTCTACGTCGACACCAACGTGATGGAAGGCAACACCGGCGACGCCGACGAAAGCGGTGCCTACGGCGGCCTGCTCTACCTGCCCTGCACCGCCGACAACGGCTTCGTCGCCTCTCCACCCAAGGAAAAGGCCGACATCATCTATCTCTGCTTCCCCAACAACCCCACCGGCGCGACCGCCAGCAAGGAAGAGCTCAAGGCCTGGGTCGACTACGCCAAGGCCAACGATGCGATTATCCTGTATGACGCCGCCTACGAGGCCTTCATTCAGAACCCCGACATCCCCCACTCCATCTTTGAGATCGAGGGTGCCCACGACTGCGCCATCGAGTTCCGCTCCTTCTCCAAGAACGGTGGCTTCACCGGCATCCGCTGCGCTTACGTGGTGATTCCCAAGACCGTGACCGGTGCCGCCGAGGACGGCTCGCGCGTGCCGCTGCATCAACTCTGGAACCGCCGCACCTCGACCAAGTTCAACGGTGCCAGCTACCCGGTGCAGAAGGGAGCCGCCGCCATCTTCAGCGAAGAAGGCAAAGCCCAAGTC
>JAWVYP010000265.1:0-3521 GCA_033722655.1 Akkermansiaceae bacterium
CCACCACGCAAAAGGCCCCTGCAAGCAGGGGCCTTTTGAAGTGGTCGGGGCGGCCAGATTCGAACTGACGACATCCTGCTCCCAAAGCAGGCACTCTACCAGGCTGAGTTACGCCCCGTCACTGTGGGGCGGCATCATGCGTTTCGATCGTGGCAAATCAAGTCATTCTTGAACGAATCGAACTTTCATCCCTTGGCGGCCAAATTGAGGCATCTGCGAGGCATCCACGAGGGGTGCGCCCCTCGCCGAAGCAGCGGGATTGGATTTGCCAACTCGCTCTCGCTCTCGCTCTGGCTCGTCGGTATTCCGTCGTTGCCGTCGCTCCGTCTCGGCTGCGCAGGATAACAGGATTCGTCCTCCGGAATTCTGGTGACTGACTTTGCACTCCTGCTCTCCTCGTCGATCGTAGTGTACGATCCAACTTGACGCCGATTCTCTTGCAGGCTTTCTATCAGAATTCTTGAAAAAACAGCGCAAAACTGCCACATCTTCGCGTAATTGCGGATTCCGAGTCTCCGTGAGAGGATCTAGCTAATTCTTGAAAAACCTCCATTGCGTTGCATCATGAGATCATCCACGATGCCGACGGCCAAAAACCAGAATCAGCGATCCCTCCAGGAACTGCCGAATCTGGGCTTTAGGCATCTTGAGGTTTTGCAGACCGTCGCCCGCGAAGCCAGTTACACGAGCGCCGCCCACGAGCTCCGCACGACACGCGCCAATGTGAAGCGGATCTGCAGCAACCTGGTCAAGGAAGTGGGCCACGAAATCTTTGTCGAGCATGACAAGAAGCAGCTCAGCCTCACCCGCTTCGGGGTGTCCCTGCTCTCCCAGGCGCAGCCCCTCATCCGCAGCCTTCTCCATCTCGGCGAGGGAATCCGTGTCATTCAGCGCAAGGGACTCATCCTTCGTTTCGCGGCCAGCAGCGACTTTTTCAAGGGGCGTTCCTTTTCCTACATTCTCGGCCGCATCAACGTCATGGACCGCTATCGGCCCTGCTACATGCGCATCGAGCCCGATCGCTTCAAGGCTGCCCTGCTCAGTTCCAAATGCGACATCTACTTCGGGGCAGGCATCTCAGAGTCAAAGCGCCTCGAACTCGTCCACCTCGATCGCCTGCCATGGAGCTTTAGGTCCGGAGAAAAATACAAGGCCAGGCAACCGGACAAACCCATCGACCTGGTCGAGGGAAAGTGGCTCATCGAGCCCGTCGGTGAAGAAGAATGCGCCAAGTCCCTGCTGAAGAAAATGCATGAAGCCGGAGCCAAAAAGGGCCGCATCCTCAAGGCGAGAGAATCGCCCAAGGCCGATGAAATCCTGCTCCGGGCCGAAGCCAGCTGGGTCGGCTTGGTCAACCCCCAGCCGGATTGGCCCACCTACCTCTTTTCCGCCGCCATCAAGAAGCAGCACCCCTACTCCGAGCTGATTGCCCGCCTCAACCAGGCCAGCCGCGTCTGAACCATGGAAATCGACCTTCCTTCCATTCTGGTCTTCCGCCATCTGGCAAAATGCCGCAGCTTCACCGATACCGGAAAATACTGGAACATCTCCCAGCCAACGGTCAGCCAGATGATCAACCGGCTGGAGAGTTCCCTGGGCATCATCCTACTCGACCGCTCAGGCAATGAGACCAAGCTGACCGCCGATGGCCAGATCTTCCTCGAGCGGGCCAACGAGGTCTGCGATGCCTATCTGGAATTCATCGACGGCATCGATGCCCTCGGTCGGCGCATGGAGCGCAAGGTCACCGTGGCCCTGGACCGCAACTGGTACAGTTCGGTCGTCTTCAGCGCCAAGGATCAGCTCCGTCTTCCCGATGGTGTCATTCCGGTTTTCACGGATGTCTCGGGCAACTGGAACGATGTTCTCGAATCCGGCCGAGCTGATGTGGTGCTCGCCTGCCGCTTTCTCCATTCCGACCTTTCCGCTGGCATCCAGGAGGCCTTGGTCAAACGGGAAAAGGGCATCACCATTGCCTGGAATCCCGAATTCCATCACATCGAGCTACAGAATTTCAAGTTCCCGGACCTCCTGCGCACCAATGTGCTGATGCCCGACGAGGGCCAGTTCCCCAATTTCCTGCAGGCCATCCACACCTGGTGCGAGCAGGCCTACGGCATGTTGCCGGCCAATACCGAGACCTTTCCCAGCGAAGTCGAGGCTGCCAGTGCCGCCGTTGCCGGACTCGGCGTGCTTCTCACTCCGGGGGACGCCATCCCGCGACTCGGGCTCGATGGCGAGAGCCTGACCCACATCAAAAGCTTCGAATTCCTGCTACCTGAAGCCCTGACTCTGGGCGTCTATTGCCGCAGTGACGAGACCAACAAGGACGTGCTCGAGACCGCAACCCAACTCGGCCGCCTGTGCCTGAAACTGCTGCCCGAGGACTGATTCGGGACTTCCCGCTTGCACTTGGGGCCTCGGCCTTCATCCTATGGGTGACAGGGGCGTTTCACGACCGTGGAACCGAGATGCACCGGACGCGCCGGGCAAACCCTTCGAACCTGATGCGGGTCGTGCCGCCGTAGGAAGTCCAAGATCGATTCCGCCGATCCGATTTCCCTTGGCCACGCCTTCCCGCGTGGCCTTTTCATTTCAATCCACGCCAAGCCCCACCAACCCCCATTCCACATGATCTCACCGGACGAAGCCTCCTCCCACAACTCCTCGCGCGAACAACTGCCCAACTCCAAGCGGGTTTACGTCGAGGGCCAGATCCATCCCGAGCTACGCGTGCCCATGCGCGAGATCAGCCAGTCCGACACCAAGGGCCTCAACGGCAAGGTCGAGGTCAACGAGCCGGTTCGCGTCTACGACTGCTCCGGCCCCTGGGGTGACCCGAAATTCGAGGGCAGCGTCGAGCAGGGCCTCCCCGCCCTGCGCCGCGACTGGATCCTGGAGCGTGGCGACGTCGAGGCCTATGACGGCCGCCCGGTTCAACCGCAGGACAATGGTTATCTCAGCGAGAAACACGCCGAATTCGCCTCCAAGGCCGAGCGCTCCAATCGCCTCACCGAATTCCCCGGGCTGACCGCCGAACGCCGCCAGCCGCTGCGCGGCACCGGCAAGCCGGTGACCCAGAAGCATTACGCCGACCAGGGCATCATCACCCCCGAAATGGAGTTCGTCGCCATCCGCGAGAACATGCGCCGCGCCGAAATCGCCGATCTCAAGGAGGACATCCTGCGCAACGATCTCGACAAGCAGCACGCCGGTTCCCACCAGTCGCCCGAGAGTCCCTACACCCCCGGCATCTTCGGCCGCTTCCCCCAGCGCATTCCCGAGCAGATCACCCCGGAATTCGTGCGCGATGAAGTCGCTGCGGGTCGTGCGATCATTCCGCTCAACGTCAACCACCCCGAATGCGAGCCCATGGCGATTGGCCGCAACTTCCTGGTCAAGATCAACGCCAACATCGGCAACTCGGCCGTTGCCTCCTCGATTGAGGAGGAAGTCGAGAAGATGCGCTGGGCCACCAAATGGGGTGCCGACACCGTGATGGACCTCTCCACCGGCAAAAA
>JAWVYP010000266.1:0-3520 GCA_033722655.1 Akkermansiaceae bacterium
GAAGACCCCGAGAACTATGAGAGCAACGTGGCCGAGTATGAGATCCACGAGCCCGAGCAGGATGCTTGGGGCGACTGGGCTGCCATCGCCATCGGGGGTCAATACTACCTCTTTGGCGACTTTCATCCGGCCGGGAAAGAGATCCGCCTTGGCTGGCTGAGCTCCAGTAGCATTGACGAGCCCTTCACCTACTGTGGAGAGATCGGTTCGGGCCACCCCGATCCCGACATCGGCTTTGCCGAGGGCCAGTTCTACCTGGTGAACCAGACCAAGACCGACTACATCAGCGATGGCCCCTGGATTGGTGGTGTGAGTGCCCGGGCGGGCGTGGACAGCGATGGCGACGGCAAGGTCGACCAGTGGACCGAGTGGCAGGAAGTCCGCGAGGCTTACGGTTACATCGAAGGCTTCTCCAAGCAGATTTCGCGCACCCCGGCCGCCCTGGATTGTTCCGGCCTGCCGGAGGCCAAGGGCGTGGCCTTTGAGGTCAAGTTCAAGGCCTTGGATGGCGATGTCGCCAAGCCGGAATTCGACAAGGCGAGTTTCCAGTTCGCCGATTGATGTCAGGATCCATGCAGGCCGCGATCAGTTCGCGGCCTGCTGTTTTTTGATGAGCGCAATCGCCTTTTCGGCGAAACGCTGACCGAGGAGGTCGTAACCTTCCTTGGTGTAGTGCAGGTCATTGCCCCTGCTGCCATCGTTGAGGTCGTCGGTGTTGACCCATTCGCAGTGGTCCCGCTGCTCGCAATACTGGACCTGGAGATCGCGCAGCTTGGACCAGCTCTCTTTCTGCTTCCGCTCGAGGCCGTAATCGCTCAGGCGACCGATCACGATGTTGATGGAGTTGACGCCGAGGTCGCCCTTCAAACGGGCGACCACGCGGTCGAAACTCTCGAAATATTGCTTCACGCCCTCAGGTCCCGAATCGGATTCCCCCTGCATCCAGACCAAAGTGACGGTCTTGACGGATTTGCCGGCGGTGTTTTTCTCGATGGAATTCCACAGCTTGTCGTAGAGATTGCCGAAATTGCCGACGAACTGCTCCCGGGTCTTCTTCTCTTTCCCCGGCCGGGCCCGGCCTTGGGGAATGCTGCGGCCCTCGGGCCACACGTAGTCCTTGTCCCAGTTGCGGATGGGGGCCCCCCGTTTCGAGGTGCTGGCGATGATGATGTTCTCCTTCCCGAAGGCCTTCTGCACCGCTGGCACGAAGTTCTCAGAGGGCTTCATGTGAAACATGTTCGATTGGCCGGAGAGGATGAAGAGGTGTTTGCCGTCTTCCTGTGCCATGCCGACATGGGTCATGGCCAGAGAGGCTGCGAGGATCGTGTGGAGTGCTTTCATGGTGGGATCAGTAGTTCGACTCGGTCATCTCAGTCGAGATCGAGCATGGCCTTGGCCATGGCCTCGCCGATGAGGGTGTAGGTGTAGGCGGAGCCGAGATAGTGGTAGGCCTGATTGGAAACGCCCTTGGCGAGGGCAAAATCCCGCGGGGTAGCAATGGCGGCCTGTTGCTTGCGGAGCTCATCGGCTCTCTCCTTGGGCAGGGCTTCGAGGTGGAGGTCGACGGCGTTGAAGAGCTTGCCGCGGTATTCTTCGATGTTGCCGTAGAAGGCCAGTTCGTTGATGCCCGGCTTGATGGGGGGAGAGTCCAGCGGCAGGCGGCGCATTTCCTCATCCTTCCACCAGGGGTAGTTCTGGATCAGCTCACCGTTGAGATAGACCAAAAACGAGCGGGTGCTCTGCAGGGCCAAGCGGAAGTCCGAGAGGTCATCGCGCCCGATCTCAAACTGGGTCTTCATCAGCAGGATGTTGCCCTCGCCCCAAGGGGAGCGGATCATCGCCTTTAGCCTCTCGTGTTCCTCCCGGTGTTTGTCCCGCTTGAACTTCTCGGGTTTGCGGATCTTGCCAATGGGCGCGGGGCCCTGCTGCCAAGCGCTGGTGTCGAAATCAGGATCGAGCCACTTGGCAAGGGATTCCGGAGTCTCGCCGGTGAGGGTGCGCTCATCACCCTCTTCGCCCTTTTTGAGATCGCGGTAGTGCTTGTCCGGGTCCAACTGGAAGGAGCTGTATTGCCAGATCCGCTGGTCGGGTGCGGGTGAACCCGCGGGAATCCAGTGCTCGGAGCTGTCCCACAGCTCTTCCGCCCGCTTGACCTTGGCAATGGCTTCGATCATTTCCTCGTCCCAGTAGACGGCGGTCTTCACGGCGGCGACATTGCCCTGGAACTCGGGCAAGGCTGCAGGTTTGGCCATGGCCTTGCGGAAGGCCTCCATCTTGGGATTGGAGCTCTCGCCGCCGATGCCCATGACCCCGATTACGAAGGGCAACTTGGGACTTTCGAGATCCTTGCGAACATCGCGGATGAAGGTCGCCAGCAGCTCACTGTATTTCGAGTATTGGGCGTCGTAATTGCTGCTCTGGATCATGTCGTTGTAGCCTTGGAACCAGACGAAACCGGCAATCTCATGACCCAGCTCGGGGTCATAGGCCTCACTGTATTGCCCGGGATCGGTGATCACTCGGTTGATGAGCTTCATCATCAGGCGGTAGTAGGCGCCCTGTTCCGCCTCGAACTCCGCCTTCATTTCCTTGAGCTCCTGCTCGGAGGGTGCCTTGCTGCGCCTGCCACCGGAGGGAGGATTGAAGGGCATCAGCCCGGCACTCGGCGGGCGGAAATTCACGTTCAGGTTCTTGCCGCCCCAGGCAGTCTTGATGATGAGGATGGGTTGGTCGCCGGCCTCGTCCATGGTGATGCCAAATCCCAGTTCCGGGCCGATGGCGCCGGTGGTGCCAACGGCCAACTGGCCCTTCTTCTCGATGAGCGGACGGATCTTGCCGCGCTTTTCATCCCCCTGGGTGAAGTAGACGATGGAAACATTCTCATGGGCGATGGACTTGCCGGATGCATCCAGCATCTGGTCGTGCAGCGGCTTGGACTCCGGGCTGAGGGCCATGCGCGGCACGGTGCCGGGCTGGGCCTGACCTTGCATGTTGGACTGGCCGGCGAGGATGTAGATCTTGAGCGGCTTGCCGGAGCCGGTCTGCTTTTGGGGTGCGGCGGCCAGGGAGAAGGGCAGTGCTGCGGTCAGGGCACAGGCAAACAGCGAGAGCGTTCGGGTCTTGATCATGGCTTGTCGATTCTTGGGGGGTGCTCCAGGTGTCGAGCCAGAAGGGCAAGGCCACATTGCACCGCATCCAATGATTACGTCTTTCCTCCCTCATTGTTGCGCTACACACAAGGATAGGGGCTGGATTCTGGGATGGTGTTTGAGACACTACGGGTATCAGGGAGCCCCATTAAAACCGATCGCCAGAGTGATAATCCCCTGCGCTTTTCCTCGTTGGTGTTACTGACGATTCCAAAACAGCTTCATCATGCGGAAATCAATCCACGAAGGGCCATTGCAGAGTCCATTGACTTTTGATGCATGTGAGTCTGTTTTGGAACTCTCAGTAAGTCGGTTCCCACCCACACTTGGGGCCACCTCCCCGGATCCGGGGGACCACAACCCATTCACCC
>JAWVYP010000267.1:0-3518 GCA_033722655.1 Akkermansiaceae bacterium
AAGCCGGCGTCCTCAAAAGCCTTGAGAAAGCCCTCCTCGGTGTAGGCGCCGCTGATGCAGCCGCTCCACAAATGCGGATCGTCCTGCAGGTGCTTTGGAATCTCCTCGTCGGCAACAATGTCGGAAATCACCGCTCTCCCACCCTTGCGCAGCACCCGGAAGATCTCATCAAACAACTGCTTCTTGAGCCTCGCCTCCACCAGGTTCAACACGCAGTTGGAAACCACCACATCAATGCTGTCGTCTGCGACCAGGGGTTTGGAGTCGCGCAGTTCGCGCGCCACCGATTCGGCTTCGAGGTAGGCATTGGAGCCTCCAATGGGCCGCTCTGCCAAAGCCTCGTCGAGCGCTTCGAGATCGAGCGCCAGATCCTGAATGCGTCCCTTGCGGAACTCGACGTTGGCGTGGCCTATTTTGTCGGCAACCACGGGCGCGTTGCGCCGCGCCACCTCGAGCATGTCGTCGGTCATGTCCACGCCGATGACTTTGCCTTGCGGTCCAACCACCTGGGAGGCAATGAAGCAGATCTTGCCGGTGCCGGATCCCAAATCGAGCACGGTTTCACCGGTATTCAGATGCTTGGAGGGATCGCCACAGCCGTAGTCCTTTTCAATCACTTCGTCTGGAATGGCCTCCAGATAGCGGGGATCGTAATCCACCGGGCAGCAGAGCGCGGCTTCAGGCGCCTCGGCAGCGGCAGCATAACGGTTTCGTGTGGCGAGTTCAGCGGATGGTGTGGGCATATCTTGTTAGGATGGGGCTGTCTATCTTGTGAAAGACCCCTGCAGCCTGCACGCGAAAACTGTTTCCAGCCGTGCCTAGCGGGGGTCCAAGGGGGTTGCGCTTATTGCTCGGCGGTCTTTTTGGCGGCCTTGAGAATCTTGTCCGGGTCGAGGCGCTTCTTGTAATCCGGGTTCACGTGCGCGAAGCGCACAATGCCTTTCTGGTCGACCACAAACACCGCCGGATGCGGCAACAGGTGATGGGTCTCGCCCGAAGCCGCCTCGATATCGATCTGATATTCGGTGAGGTATTTCTTCACCAGCTTGTCGGGCACCTTGAAGGTCAGGCCAAAGGCCTTGGCGGCTTCCACCTGTGAGTCGGAAAGCAATTGATAGTTCAGCTTCTCCAGATCAGGCGTCTCGGCCAATTTCTTGGGTTGGTCCGGACTGATGGCCAACAGTTGATAGCCGGTCTGAGTCAGATCCTGCTCGATGTCCATCAGTGCCTGCAGATGCTTGGTGCAGTACGGACACCAACCACCGCGGTAAAAAATCAACACCGCCGGCTTGTCGGCCACCGCCTCGCGCAGCTTGAGCGCCTTGCCCATGGCGGTGGTCACGCTGACATCGGGGATCTTGTCACCCACCTTGAGTGCTTCACCAGCGACCTGGCTGGCGATGGAGGAAAAGAGAAGCAGGGAGAGAGTGGAAATCAGCACTGGCATGTCTTTTAAGAGCCTGCCAGCCACCTGTTATTCCGAAACATTTCCCCGAATCGGCCCACTGCCCTGATTTGTATTTCCCAGAGGGGTCGGACTGCTACATTGAGCGCGTGGTGCCCATGGATGCAGCAGATCGCTGGCAATGCGACGGAAGGTTCTTCCGTTGCGGCGGAGAGCGCATCCACCCCCGAATGGTCACCTACGGCCCCTTCCCTGGCGGCTGGCCCAGCTCGTTTCGCTCCGACTTCGAGCGCATCGCGAAAGCGGGTTTCTCGGCGATCCGGATCTATGAACTGCCGAGCCGGCGCATGCTTTCCAACGCGGCGGAGGCGGGCCTCAAGATTTTCGCCGGACTGACTTGGGAGCAGAACTCCGACTTTCTGAGTGAGGGCTCACGGCTCAGTTCCGCCAAGGTGGAGCTCGCGGAATTCCTGGCCGAGCACGGCAGCCATCCCGCGCTTGCCGGCGTATACGTCGGCAACGAAATTCCCGCCGACCTCGTGCGCTGGATGGGCGCCAGCGAGGTCCAGTACGCACTCGAGGAATTGATTTCTCTGGGCAAACAGCTGGCACCGCACACGCTCTTTGCCTATGCCAACTTCCCCAGCACCGAGTATCTGGAGCCGGGCAACGCGGACTTCACCGCCTTCAACATCTACCTCGAGCGCGAGGAGGACCTACGCAAATACCTCAAACGCCTGCACCACGTAGCGGGCGACCGGCCACTGATCATCTCCGAGTTCGGCTTGGATTCCCAGCGCAACGGTCTCGAGCGCCAAGCGGAGCTTCTCGGCAATGCTGTTGCCATCGCCGACGAAGAGGCCGCTGCCGGCTTCACGGTCTTCACTTGGAGCGACCGCTGGCTGAGTGGCGGCCTGGTCGTCGACGACTGGAGCTTTGGCCTGGTCGATCGCGACGATCAGGACAAACCCGCCCTCAAAGCACTGGTCCAAAGTCAAAAGTCTGAAAGTCATGCTTCAATCGCTGGAGCGATTGATCCAGAGGCTTCTGCCGCACCAGCGGCACAAAATGAGACTTTGCGACCTGCGACCTGCGACCCGTCACCGAAGGTGTCGGCAATCATCTGCACCCGCAATGGCCGCCAACGGGTCAGCGCCTGCCTCAGCGCCCTGCAAGCCTCTCGTTGCCGTCATGGCTTCGAGTTGATTGTGGTCGACGATGGCTCCAGCGACGGAACCGCCGAACACATTGCCGAACACTTCCCCGAGGTCCAGATCCTGAGCCTGCCGCCCAGCGGCTTGAGCGCGGCGCGCAATGCGGGAGCCAGCATCGCACGCGGCGAGATCCTTGCCTACACCGACGATGACTGCGTGCCCGATCGCGACTGGTTGGAGCGCGCGGTGGATTTCCTGCAGAGCCATCCGGAGTACGCCGCTGTCGGCGGCCCCAACCTCGCCCAGCAGGCTCAACAATGGCATGAAGCCGTGGTCTGCGCCGCCCCCGGCGCACCCAGCCATGTGATGCTCGATGACGTCACCGCGGAACACTTGCCCGGCTGCAACCTGATCGTGCGCAAGTCCGCCCTCAATGAGATCAAGGGCTTCGACCACCGCTTCCACGCTGCCGGCGATGACGTCGACTTTTGCTGGCGCCTGCAGAACATCGGTCACTCGCTGGGCTTCGACCCCGGTTGCTTCGTCTGGCATTTCCGCCGCCCATCCCTGCGCGCCTATCTCCGTCAGCAACTGGGCTACGGCAAGGCCGAGCGCTTGCTCATCGCCAAACACCCGCAGCGTTTCAGTCGCGACGGAAACGCAATCTGGGAAGGCACGATTTACAGCGGAGCGCCGGTTCGGGTATCGCGCAATGCCGTCATCTATCACGGCACCGCTGCAGAAGCCACCTACCACCCCACCCTCGGCCAGACCCAGCCCCAGCGCGAACTCGATGACCGCTTTGACCACTGGAAGTCGCGGATCGCGTTTCAAATCATCAGCTGGCTCGCCCCCGCCCTGCGCGCCTGGCATCGCACCGGACGGCTGCGCTCACTCCTCCCCCAATGGCCCAAGCTCTCGCGCAGCAAGCGGCCGGTCCGGGTGGAGCAGTGGAGCGT
>JAWVYP010000268.1:0-3514 GCA_033722655.1 Akkermansiaceae bacterium
GCCCTGATCGAGATCGATCCGGACAACGAGCAAACCTATTTTGCCAACGCCGAGGCCTACAAAAGGAAGCTGCTGGCCCTCGACGGGCCGGTGCGCGAAACCCTTTCCCAGATTCCCGAGGAGCAGCGCTATCTGGTCACCAGCGAAGGTGCCTTTGCCTACCTCTGCGAAAACTATGACCTCAAGCCGCTCTACCTGTGGCCAACCAATGCCGATGCCCAGGGCACCCCGCAGCAGATGAGTCGCGTGATTGACGCCGTGCGCGAGAAGCAGGTGCCGGTGGTGTTTTCGGAGAGCACGGTCAGCGACAAGCCCGCCCGCCAGGTGGCCCGCGAAACCGGTGCCCGCTATGGAGGCGTGCTCTACGTCGATTCACTCACCGAGAAAGACGGTCCGGTGCCGACCTTCCTTGACCTCTTGCAGTTCAACGCCGACACCATCGTCAGCGGATTCACCGATGAGTAAGCAAGACGCCACTGCCCGACTGGAAGTCACCGAGGTTTCGGTGAAGTATCCCAATGGCCATCAGGCCTTGGACCGGGCGAGCTTCGCCTTGGAGTCCGGCACCATTTGCGGCCTGGTCGGCGTCAACGGCAGTGGCAAGTCCACGCTCTTCAAGAGCATCATGGGCTTCCTCGTCCCTCGCAGCGGCACCATCCGCATCAATGGCCAGCCGGTGGCCGCCGCCCTCAAGCAGCACCTGGTGGCCTATGTGCCGCAGTCCGAGGAGGTCGATTGGCAGTTTCCGGTCAGTGTCCGCGATGTGGTGATGATGGGCCGCTACGGGGCGATGAACTTCCTGCGAATTCCACGGCGAATCGACCGCGAGCGCGTCGAGCAAAGCCTCCGACGCGTGGACATGTGGGAATACCGCGACCGCCAGATCGGCGAGCTCAGCGGCGGCCAGAAAAAGCGGGTCTTCCTGGCTCGCGCCCTGGCCCAGGGCGGTCGGGTTATCCTCCTCGACGAGCCCTTCACCGGAGTGGACGTCACCACCGAGGAGGCCATTACCGAGTTGCTGCGCGAACTGCGTGACCAAGGTTGCATCATCCTGGTCTCGACCCACAACCTCGGGAGTGTGCCGGAATTCTGCGATCATACCGTGCTCATCAACCGCACCGTGCTCGCCTACGGCCCGACCCACGAGGTCTTCACCGAGTCCAACCTGGCGGCCGCCTTCGGGGGCGTGCTGCGCGAGTTCCAGCTCGAGCGTTCGACGGTGCAAAAGCACGACGGACGGCTGGTGCGCATTTTTTCCGACGACGAACGTCCTCTGGTCTTCGGCAAGGACGGTCACCTCGAATACCTCGACCGAGAACAGCACGAGGAACTCATCCGCAAACGCCGCGAAGAGTATGATGGCTGAGTGGATGGAATTCCTGAGCGGGCCCCTGGGCTACGACTATCTGCTGCGCGCCATCTGGGTCAGCGCGATGATTGGCGTGGTCTGCGGTTTCCTGTCCGCCTTCATCACCCTCAAGGGCTGGTCACTGATGGGCGACGCCCTCTCCCACGCCGTGGTGCCGGGGGTGTCGCTGGCCTACCTGGCCGGTCTGCCCTTCGCGGTGGGGGCTTTTGTCGCCGGTATGATCGCCGCGGGCGGCATGGCCCTGGTCAAGGCCAAGAGCCGCATCCGCGAAGATGCTTCCATCGGCATTGTCTTTACCGCCTTCTTTGCCATCGGCCTGATTCTAATCAGTTTGTTTCCCGCCCGGGTGGACCTCAAGAGCATCCTGTTGGGCAACATGCTGGGCATCGCCAATGCCGACATCATCCAGTTGGTGGCCATCAGTGTGGTCACCCTGCTGGTGCTGGCCCTCAAGTGGCGCGACCTCATGCTCTACTGCTTTGACGAGCGTCAGGCGCGTGCGTTGGGCATGAATCCGGGACGCTTGCACCTGATCCTGATGAGTCTGCTGGCGGCGACCTCAGTGGCGGCCCTGCAGGCGGTGGGCGCCTGCCTGGTGGTGGCCATGCTCGTCACCCCGGGAGCCACGGCCTACCTGCTCACCGACCGCTTTGGCCGCATGGCCTGCATTTCCATGGCCATCGGCCTGGGCTGCTCGGTGACGGGCGCCTATCTCAGCTACTGGCTCGGCGAAACCGGCGGCTGCATCGTGACCCTGCAGACCCTGGTCTTCCTGCTGGTCTTCCTGTTTGCGCCCAAGCAGGGCTATCTTGCCCATCGCTTTGGCAATTCCCGCAAGGAGGTGCATCCGTGACTGCCATCATTGACGCCTTGCAATTCAATTTCATGCGCGAGGCCTTCCTGGTCGGTACCATGGTGGCTGCGGTCTGCGGGGTGCTCTCCTGCTTTCTGGTGCTCAAGGGCTGGTCGTTGATGGGCGATGCCGTCGCTCACGCCATTTTGCCCGGCATCGTGCTCGCCTACATTTGCGGCATTCCCTTGGCGATCGGGGCCTTCGCGGCCGGTCTGCTGTGCTCGGTGGGCACGGGCTTCCTCCACGAAAACAGCCGGGTCAAGAAGGACACGGTGATGGGAGTGGTCTTCACCGGCATGTTCGCCTTCGGGGTGGTGCTCTTCAGTCGCACGCCCAGCGACATGCACCTCAACCACATCCTGGTGGGCAACATCATCGGGATTACCCGCGAGCAACTCACCCAAACCCTGTGGTTGGGTGGAGCCGTGCTGCTGGTCACTCTGCTGCTGCGCCGCGATTTGCTGCTGATCTGTTTTGATCCCATGCAGGCGCGGGTGATGGCTTTGCGCGAGCGCCTGCTTGGCCTACTGCTGCTCTGCCTGCTGTCCCTGGCCATCGTCGCGTCCTTGCAGGCGGTGGGCATCATTCTGGTGGTGGCGATGCTGGTGACGCCGGGCAGCATCGGCCAGTTGTGGACCGACCGCTTCGACCGCATGCTGATGATTGCGGTTGCATCCGCGCTGGCCTCCACCTGGCTGGGAACCTGGATCAGCTTCCAGGTGGGCATCAGCCATGGCGCCCGGATTTCGACCTCGGGCTGCATCGTCTTGCTTCAAGCCCTGATCTTCGCGGCATCCTTTGTGGTCGCACCCAAGTATGGACTGATCGCCAGGCGGGGCTGAGGCTCCTCACTTGCCTTGGATGATCTCGCCGAGCTTGTCGATGATGGACGGATCCTCAAGCGTGGTCACATTGCCGGTGACCTTGCCCTTGTTGACCAGTTCCTTGAGCAGGCGGCGCATGATCTTGCCCGAGCGGGTCTTGGGCAGGCCGGGGGCGAAGTGCAGGTCGTCGGGCTTGGCGATCGCACCGATCACCTTGCCGACATGGCCGCGCAGTTGCTGGCGCAGGTCCTCGGAGGCCTTGTGCTTGCCCTTGAGAATGACAAAGCAGCAGACCGCCTGACCCTTGAGGTCGTCGGGACGGCCGATCACCGCGGCCTCGGCCACGGCGGGGTGGGCGACCAGGGCGCTTTCGATCTCGGCGGTGCCGAGGCGGTGGCCGGAAACGTTGAGCACGTCGTCGAGGCGGCCGATGATCCAGAAGTTGCCGTCCTTGTCGCGGCGCGCACC
>JAWVYP010000269.1:0-3501 GCA_033722655.1 Akkermansiaceae bacterium
ACCGACAAGATGAGCACCGGCAAAGCGCGCCAGATCTTCATCACCGAAGTCGCCAAGGGTTCACCTGCGGATGGCACGCTCAAGAAAGGCGACGTGATTCTCGGCATCGGCAGCAAGGCCTTCGATTCCGATGCGCGCATCACCTTCGCCAAAGCCCTGACCGCCGCCGAGTCCGATGCCGGAGCCGGCAAGCTGCAGCTGCTGCGCTGGCGCGATGGCTCACAGGAGTCGGTGACCGTCAACCTTCCGGTGCTCGGCACCTACAGTGCCACCGCTCCCTACGACTGCCCCAAGTCCAAGCGCATCTACGAGCAGGGCTGCAAGGCGCTAGCCGAGCGCATCCAGAGCCCCGACTACAAGGAGAACCCGATTTCGCGCTCGCTCAATGCACTGGCTTTGCTGGCCAGTGGAGACGAAAGCTACCTGCCCATTCTCAAGAAGGAAGCCGAGTGGGCCGCCAACTACCGCGTGGAGAAATTCAGCGTCTGGTACTACGGCTACGTGGTCGCCTTCCTGGCCGAATACACCATGGCCACCGGCGACCAGACGCACATGGCCGACCTGCGTGAACTGGCTCTGGACTGCGCTCGCGGCCAAAGCAAGGTCGGCTCCTGGGGTCACAAGTTTGCCGGCGACGACGGCCGCCTCGTGGGCTACGGCATGATGAACGCGCCCGGCGTGCCGCTGACCATCGCCTTGGATCTCTGCCGCCGCGCCGGCGTCAAGGATCCGGAAGTCGCCACCGCCATCGAGCGCAGCGCCAAACTGCTGCGCTTCTACATCGGCAAGGGCGCGGTGCCCTACGGCGACCATCATCCCTGGATCAACTCGCACGAAGACAACGGCAAATGCGGCATGGCCGCCGTGCTCTTCAACCTGCTTGAGGAACCCAAGGGCTCGAAGTTCTTCTCACGCATGAGCCTCGCCGCCCACGGCCCGACCCGCGACACCGGCCACACCGGCAATTTCTGGAACATCGCCTGGGCCATGCCCGGCGTGAGCCAGTCCGGTCCGCAGGCCACCGGCGCCTGGATGAAGGAGTTCGGCGCGTGGTATTACGATCTCGCCCGCGGCCACGACGGTCTCTATCGCCACCTGGGTCCGCCCCAGCCGCACAACGATGCCACCGCCCGCTGGGATGCCAGCGGTCTCTACCTGCTGGCCTACGCCATGCCCCTCAAGAAGCTGGTGATCACCGGCAAGTTCGAGCCCACCGCCCCCCAACTCGATGCGACACAGGCCAGGTCCATCCTCGACGACGGCCGCGGTTGGAGCCCGGCGGATCGCTACAGCGCCTATGACAGCCTTCCCGCCGACGTGCTGCTGGAGTGCCTGGGTTCGTGGTCGCCGGTGAAGCGCGAGCGCGCCGCCATTGCTCTCTCGCGCAACAAGCAAATGGGCATCGAGCCCATCATCACGCTGCTCGACAGCCCCTCCCTCGAAACCCGCCTCGGTGCCTGTCAGGCTCTCGCCCAATTCAAGGATCGCGCTGCCGGCGCAGTTCCCAAGTTGCGCGAAACCCTCAAGGCCGAGGACATGTGGTTGCGCGTTCAGGCAGCCGACGCACTCGCCGCCATCGGCGACGCCGCCAAACCGGCCATTCCCGAGATGCTCGACATCCTGATCGAGCGCGGACCGAGTGCGAGCGATCCGCGCGCGATGGAGCAGCGCTACTTCAGCTTCGCGCTCTTTGACAAAATGCTCGCCAAATCCATCGAGGGTGTGGACCGCGCGAAATTGCTCGATGGCCTGCGCGCCACCATGCTCAACGAGGACGGCCGCGCGCGTGCCTCGGTGAAGAAGATTTTCCCGCAACTCAGCGACGAGGAAATCATGAGCATCATGCCCAACATCAACCGCTCGGTGCTCGAGCCATCCGCGAGTGGCATCATGTTCTCCGACCAGGGCCGCATGGCCGGTCTGGAACTGATGGCCGAGCACAAGATGAAGGAAGGCATCGAGGCCACCATGTATTGGCTCAAGACCCAGAACCACTGGGGCAGCCAGAAGCGCACTCCCGTGCTGCTCGACATCCTGCTCAGCTACGGCGTCCACGCCAAACCCTGCATCCCCGAACTGGAAGATCTCGCTGCCGATTTCCAAGCAGGCATTCCCCACTACTTCCCCAAGAAGCTCAGCCTCGACAAGGCGAAGTTTGTGCGCGATGCCATCGACAAGCTCAAGGCCACCACCGACAAGCCGGCACTTAAAGAACTGTAGCGGCGGTCTATGACCGTCGACCATCAACCCTTGCGGCCGCGGGCCGCCACCGCACAGCGCAGGATAAACATCAAGGCTCACTCGCCACCGGCATCCGGCGGGCGGCGAGCAGATACTGGAGCACCGCCTCCTCTTCCTCATGGTTGATGCCTGCGTTCCAGGCCATGCCCGGCACCACGATGTGCCAGTCGCCCTCACTCACCTCGTGGGGAAGCAGCGGCTCGGGATGACATTGCTGGCATTGCTTCTGATAGATGACGTAACCCTGTTGGAGCTGTGTAAGATCGCGTCCGCTAAGCCGCGCCATTTCGTCGGTGGGAACGGGACCATAACCCCCATCGGTGATGGCGGGAGTGCAGGCGGCAACGATGATGGCCACGAGGCCATAGAGAACGATGAGAAGGGTCTTTTTCACAGCTAGATTCTATCCATTCGCCCAATAAAAACCAAGAGCTGAATGCTACTCGGACCAGCTGGTGAGATTGTCTTCAACAGTCTTGAAGTCACCGTCCGGGCCGGCTGAATCGACGAGCACCACTGCATCCAAGGCCTTTCTGCCATACTCCTCAGGCAGGGTCACCTTGCTGTCTCCATCAACATCCAAAACAACTCGCAGAGGCCTGCCCCATGGATCAAACGCTCCACCGTCTTTGAGCTCAATCCGTCCCAGATAATTGCGGCCTTGTAAGTTCTGGGACACATCATTGCCATTGAGAATATCGACCAAAGTTTTATCGCAATCCATCGTGACATCCTCTCCCTTGCCGTGGAAAGGCACCCGATTGTGATCATCTGTGAAATTTTGGATGGCCATCTGCACCATCACGACCGAAAGCCTGGCTTTGGACTTCGCCAATTGCTTAACAGCATGAGCCTGCATCTCTTCGAGCTCCTTGATGACTTCCTCACTCAACATCACCTTGCGTGCATTCTCTGCGACTTCAGGATTCCTTCGCGTCAGCCGACCTGCCGCCGCCGTCTGCTTTTGCAAGGCAGGCTGCAGAGCAGGGTCACCGTTCAGCCGATCCAAGGCACGTTCCAAATCCGCCTCCATCATCTCGGCAATGGGACCCCAAGCAGCCTTTAATTCCTGTTCAAGCCGCTCGAGGTCTTCCTGATTATTGATCTGATCGAGAATTTCCGTCGTCCGCTCGATACTCTTGGTAAGATCCACAGCTTCCTCAGCCATCAGGAGTGGCGTTGAGATCATTGCGACACACAGGAACGAGAGCCAACACCGAAGCCATTTCATGCTGCGCATCCCATCAGCGTGCCGAAGCC
>JAWVYP010000270.1:0-3466 GCA_033722655.1 Akkermansiaceae bacterium
CAGGTCCTCAAGCTGGCCCGCCGGAAGGACGTGGATCAGATCGTCAATGCCTGCGACGCCGGCCGCGAAGGTGAGCTGATCTTTCGCTACATCATGGACATCGGAAAGATCGAGAAGCCCAGCAAGCGGCTGTGGATGCGCTCGATGACCAAGACGGCCATCCTCGATGCCTGGGACAAGCTGCGCGACGACGAGCAGATGAAGCCCCTGGCCGACGCCGCCAAATGCCGCTCCGAGTCCGACTGGCTGGTCGGCCTGAACGCCACCCGCGCCTTCACCTGCTTCAATTCCCGCCACGGGGGCTTCAACATCACCGCCGCTGGCCGTGTCCAGACCCCCACCCTGGCCATCCTCGCCGCCCGTGAGGAGGAAATCCGCGCCTTCGAGCCCACTCCCTATCACGAAGTACACGGCACCTTCGGCGTCCAGAACGGCGAATACCTCGGCAAGTGGATCGACGAGGACTGGAAACGCGACAAGGAGAACCCGCATTCCCGCGCCGAGCGCATCTGGGACCGCAAGCAGGCTGAAGCCATTGTCGAGCGCTGCACCGGCAAGACCGGTGAAATCACCGAGACCAAGAAGAAGCAGACCCAGATCTCGCCCCAGCTCTACGACCTCACCACCCTTCAGCGCGAGGCCCCCTTCTCCGCCAAAGGCACGCTCTCGATTGCCCAAGCCCTCTACGAAAAGCACAAGGTCCTCACCTACCCGCGAACCGACTCCCGCTACCTGCCTGAGGACTACGGCCAGAACGTCCGCGAAACCATGCAGGCCCTCGCTGCGAGCGACCTGCCCAATGCCGAACACGCCAAGGCCGTGCTCAATGGCAGCAACAGCGACGACAAAGGCGGGCCGCGCCTGCACAAGGCCAAGCGCATCTTCAACGACGCCAAGGTTTCCGACCACTTTGCGATCATTCCCACCGGCAAGACCGCCAAGCTCAATGACGTCGAACAGAAGGTTTACGACATGGTGGTGAAGCGCTTCATCTCGGTCTTCTATCCCGCAGCTGAATTCGAGGCCACCAGCCGCATGACCCGCATCACCAACGGGGACACCACCGATTGCTTTAGAACCGACGGCAAGGTGCTCGTCGTTCCCGGTTGGCTCGAGGTCTACGGCCGCAAACCCGGCGTCAGCGCCGGCAAGGACGAACTCGTCGCCGTCCAGGAAGGCGAGAGCGCCAAGACCGAGGCCCTGGAGCTCCTCGACCAGGAAACTCGTCCGCCCGCCCGCTTCACCGAATCCACCCTGCTCAGTGCGATGGAAGGGGCCGGCAAGCTGATCGAGGACGAAGACCTTCGCGAAGCCATGTCCGAGCGCGGTCTCGGCACCCCGGCCACCCGCGCCGCCACCATCGAGGGCCTGATTTCCCACAAGTATCTGGCCCGCGACGGCCGCGAGCTCCACGTCACCCCCAGTGGACTGCGCCTGATCAAGCTGGTCAACGAGATGAACATCGA
The DNA here is from genome assembly GCA_033722655.1 of Akkermansiaceae bacterium. Taxonomy (GTDB): domain Bacteria; phylum Verrucomicrobiota; class Verrucomicrobiia; order Verrucomicrobiales; family Akkermansiaceae; genus Luteolibacter. Next base: position 1,467 of record JAWVYP010000270.1, read on the forward strand.
GGGCCTCTACTCACCCAAGCTCACCGGCGACTGGGAATACAAGCTGCGCCAGATGGAACAGGGCCAGCTCAAGCGCGACGAGTTCATGGACGAGATCATTGCCTACACCAATGAGATCGTCGACAAGGCCAAGAAGCGCGCCGACGAGCTCAAGAACATGGTTTTTCCCGACCTCAAGGCCCCCTGCCCCGTGTGTGGTGCCGAGAGCCTCAAGCAGACCGACGCCACCTACGAATGCCGCTCGGAGGACTGCAAGTTCAAGGCCAAGAAATACATCGCCGGTCGCCTGCTGACCGAGGACGAAGCCCGCGAACTCTTCACCAAAAAGTTTGTCGGCCCACTCACCGGCTTCAAGTCACGCTTCAACAAGCTTTTCGACGCCGGCCTCGAGCTGGACGACAAGTTCAAGATCAACTTCGTCTTCGACAACGGTGACGACGATGACGTCGAACTCGGCGAGGAACATTTGATTGGCGAGCAGGAGCTCGTCGATGGCCGCAAAATGAAGTTCTACGAGACCGAAAACGCCTACCACCTGCCCGAGCTGGTCACCAAGAAGGAGCCCAAGGGCGTGCGCATCGGCAAGACCATCCTGCAGAAGGAGATCGAGCGCGATCAGGCCCTCAAGCTGGTCACCAAGGGCAAGACCGACCTGATCAAGGGCTTCATTTCCAACCGCACCAAGCGTCCCTTCGACGCCTTCCTTACCTTCGATCCCGAACAGGGCAAGGTCGGCTTCGACTTCCCGCCACGCGCGCCCAAGAAGGGCGCGAAGAAGAAAGCGGCCAAGAAGGCGACGAAGAAGTAGGCGCCGCTGCAGTCACCGCCCGCCTCAGCGCCAGCGGTGGCAGTCACCGTAGTCATGGTAGCGATAACGGTCACAGCAGTGGTCCTCGTCGCGCCAATCGTTCTTGTCCGTGTTCTTGATGGCCACTGCCAGGGCTCCCATGACCAAGGCTCCCACCGCGACCTTGACCGGATCCACCTTCTGTTTCGGTCGTCCATAGTTGTCGTAGGTCGTGGTGCAACTGACGCTGCCAAGCAGCAGGGCGATGGCCATCAGGCCGAAAAGGACGCGGCGAGGGAGGATTGCGTTCATCCTCCTTGGGACGGTGAGGGGCGAGAAATTATTCAATGGGTCTTGCGCAAAGGCAGGAACGGCTCTCCGAGCCGTCCGTATGTCAACAGGCCTGTGAACAAGGGGATGGGGTAATGGGTCAGCATCCATCACAAGGGACGCCTCAGAACAGCCGTCCCCGCCTTCACGGGTGAGCAATCGGATCCGCAGTGCCTACTTCCGGTGAAACAGATCGTCCATCCGGTCCAGGTACTGCGACACCCCGTCCTTGCGGTCGTTGTCGCGTTGCTTGAGCTCCTGCTTGAGCCGCAGGTAGTCGTCGAAGGCGCCACTGGTTTCGCGCGCGCGGGTGATCTCGAACCAGTCGAGGTAATCGCGGCCACGTGTGGATTTCTGCTTCATGATGCGGCGTGCCTGCTCGAGTTGGCGGAGGGCGGGCATTACCGCCTCTCCTTCGCCGGCGGATAGGCGCAAGAGTTGTTTTTGATACTCCACCAGAAGGGGCCGGTAGGAGGGAAAGCAGCGGTAACTGAGATGGACCAGTGCGGCCTGCGATGGCCTGACCGCGGCCACACGCTCCTCCGGCTCCAGATCCTCGAGAAGCGACCAGTGTTCCAGATCCACCCGCTTCGGCGCGCCCGCTCCATCCTCCGCGGTTTCCCGATCCGGCTCCAAGTAGAGAAAGAGAGCCCGGGACAACTGCTCCTCGGTCTCGGCAATGCTCATCACATCGGTGAGCAGGTTGAGCCCGCCCTGGTTGGCCAACTGCAGGGCCCACCATTTCGAGAGGCTGTTGGGCGAGAGATTGAGCTCGGGAAAATGGCGGCGCAGCAGAAGCGCCATCTCGCCCTGAAAGGCGGCGGCCTCAGTGAGAAATTCGCGGAAGGAGTCACGCCCTCCCGGCTGCTCCAGCAGGGCCATC
>JAWVYP010000271.1:0-3427 GCA_033722655.1 Akkermansiaceae bacterium
CACCTCGAACCGATCCCCGACGAGGTCCTGGAACGGGACTACGGCTGCGGCGACCCGTCCCGTTACCTCGAGCCGGGCGAGACCGTCCTCGACCTCGGCTCCGGCACCGGCAAGATCTGCTTCATCGCCTCCCAGGTCGTCGGCCCCGAGGGGCGGGTCATCGGCGTGGACATGACCGACGACATGCTCGAGGTGGTGCGGCGCAACGCGCCCGTGGTTGCCGACAAAATCGGCCACGCAAACGTCGAGTTCCGCAAGGGGCGCATCCAGGATCTGGCGCTCGATCTCGAAGCGCTCGACGAGGCCCTGGCGGACCAGCCCATTGGAGGCTCCAATGCCTATCTGGAGGCCGAATCAGTGGCGCGCGAACTGCGTGACTCCAAACCCCTGATCGCAGACGACAGCATTGATGTGGTGGTCTCCAACTGCGTGCTCAACCTGGTGGAGGCGAGGCTCAAGAAGCAGCTCTTTGATGAGATCTTCCGGGTGCTGCGCAAGGGTGGGAGAGCGGTGATTTCCGACATTGTTGCCGACGAGGAGATTCCCAAGCACCTGCAGGACGATCCGCATCTGTGGAGCGGCTGCATCAGCGGCGCCTACACCGAGGAGGGCTTTCTCAAAGCTTTTGAGGACGCCGGCTTCTATGGCGTGGAAATTCTCAAACGCGATGATGCGCCGTGGCAGACTGTCGAAGGCATCGAGTTTCGCTCGGTGACCGTGCAGGCCTGGAAGGGCAAGCAGGGTCCATGCCTCGAACGCAACCAGGCGGTCGTCTACAAGGGCCCGTTCAGAAAGGTGCTCGACGACGACGGCCACGCCATGGAGCGCGGCAAGCGCTATGCGGTCTGTGAGAAAACCTTCAAGATTTATCAGGGTGAACCCTATCGCGATCACTTCGCCTTCATCGAGCCCCGGGAACCCATCGCTCCTGATGACGCGCAGCCTTTCGACTGCTCCGGCATGAGAGTGCGGCATCCGCGCGAGACCAAGGGGCAAGACTACAAGCTGACGACCGAGGCCGCCAACTGCTCCGAAGGCGAACAGGGCCTCGATTGCTGCTGAACCCCAACCACCTAACAGAAATTATGAGCAACCCCGTAAAAGAATTCGCCCCCGATCTGACACAAGCCTTCCCGCGCAGCCCCAGGGAAACCCTGGCCGGCTATGTCGTCGCGGCACGGACATTGGACAAATGCCGTGCGGTGGTGGCCGGAACCGAAGGGGAATACCACTACGACTGTCCGCTCGACAGCACCTTCTTCGACTTCACCGGAATCGACTCCGGCGAATTCAAGGCCAAGGTGGAATCCGGCGCCACGGATGAGGAGATGGAGGATTGGATCCGCGAACACTCCAAGATCAAGGACGACTCCGAGCGCATTCAATGGAACAACAAGATGCGTTACACCCGGCCCTGTGACATGAAGCCGGAGCTGCAGGAGTTTCTCGAGGACTATATTCCCAAGTATGTGGGTTCGGACCGCCCGGTCTACGTCTGGTTCGACGTCTATGACATCGAGGAAAAGCGCCTCTGATCCGACTTCAAGCAAGACCAGCGAGATTTTCATGAATCCATTCGAGCAAACCCTCAGAGAGCACGGCACCCCGTTGACGCGTGGCCCCTTCGAGACCCTGCAGATCAACGTCGGCCGCAAATGCAACCAGGTCTGCACCCACTGCCACGTCGATGCCGGCCCGCACCGCACCGAGATGATGACCGAGGAGGTCGCCCATAAGGTCGGCGACTGGATCCGTCAGCACCGCCCCAAGGTGGTGGACATCACCGGTGGAGCGCCCGAGATCAGCGAGTTTTTCGATTACTTTGTCGAGGTGGCGCACGAGTCGGGGGCCCACATCATCGACCGCAACAACCTGACCATCATCGAGACCGGGCGCTTCGGCTACCTGCCGGAGTTCCTCGCCAAACACGGTGTGGAGGTGGTGGCCTCGCTGCCCTGCTATCTCGAGGACAATGTCGATGAGCAGCGCGGCGATGGCGTGTTCAAGCAAAGCATCAGCGCGCTGCGAAAGCTCAACGCCGTGGGATACGGCACGGAGCTGCCATTGACACTGGTCTACAATCCCATCGGCGCCAAGCTGCCGCCCGACCAGGAGGAATTGGAGGCCGATTACAAGCGCGAGCTCAAGCGCCGCTACGGCGTGGTCTTCACCCGTCTGTTCGCCATCACCAATCTGCCCATTGCCCGCTTTGCCGTGGAGCTGCGCGAGCAGGGTCAATGGGATCAGTACATGGATCTGCTGGCCGACAGCTTCAACCCGCACACGGTGGAGGGCCTGATGTGTCGCAGCACCATCAACATCGGTTACGAGGGCGAGGTCTTCGACTGCGACTTCAACCAGATGCTCAAGATGCAGCAGCGCTCCAAGGGCAAGCCGCTCTACCTCTGGGACGTGACGCCGGAGAGCATGTCCGAACAGGCCATTCTCACCGCCAACCATTGCTTCGGTTGCACCGCCGGCTCCGGCAGCAGCTGCACCGGCGCGCTCGAAGCTTCAAGCGCCTGAACCCATGATTTCACTCATTCGCTCTTTCACCACGACCATGGCCGCGCTGGCCATGGTCCCCTTGCTCTCACCGCAATCGCTTGCCGCACAGGATTTCGATCACAGCCACGCCGCGTTCACCAAGCTGCTCGACAAGCATGTGGACACCGGTCGGGTGGATTACCCGGACTTCAAAAAGGACGTCAACCGACTGGGAGCCTACATCGAAAGCCTTGCAGATGTTTCCAAGGCCGAGTTCGACAAGTGGAACAGAGACCGGCAGATGGCCTTCCTGATCAACCTCTACAATGCCGCGACCATCAAGCTGGTACTCGATCACTATCCGGTGGAGAGCATCAAGGACATCGGTGGGCTCTTCAGCGGACCTTTTGACAAGAAGGTGGTGCCGCTTTTTGGCGAAAAGGTGAGTCTGGATCATGTGGAACACGACATCCTCAGGCCGAAATACGAAGACCCGCGCATCCACTTCGCCGTCAACTGCGCCTCGCTCGGATGCCCGAAGCTGCGCGATGAAGCCTATCAGGCCAAGAAGCTCGACAAGCAACTCGAGGAGCAGGGCCGCATTTTCATGCACAACCGTGGCAAGAACCGGGTCGACGCGGAGGAAGGTACGCTTTACCTCTCACCCATCTTCGACTGGTTCGAGGAGGATTTTGTCGATCACTCCGGCTCGGTGGAAAAATTCGTCGCTCCCTATTTTCCCGAGAAGGATGCCAAGCGTATCCGCCGCGGCGGGCTCGACATCGAGTACACGCACTACAGTTGGAAGCTCAACGAGTCATGATGGAGCCGGACCGCGACAGCCTGTTGGTGATGACCCGCCTGCCGCGCGAGGGCCAAACCAAGACCCGCCTGATTCCCGCCCTTGGGGCGGACGGGGCGGCCAAGTTCCACGACCGGC
>JAWVYP010000272.1:0-3384 GCA_033722655.1 Akkermansiaceae bacterium
GGTGATCATCGGCAAGAGCTTCCTGCACGAGGGCGGACAAAATCCCTGCGAGGCCATCCGCGCGCACAAACCTGTCATCGTCGGCCCCCACATGGAAAACTTCGAGCCCTTGGCCAGCCAGCTCATTGAAGAGGAAGGCGTCCTCCAGGCCACGAGCCCCAAAGCCTTGGCCGAGGCCGTCGAACACGCCCTTGATCCGCGCAAAGCCGCCCTGCTCACGCGCAATGCCGCCCGGGTCCTGCAAGTTCACGACGGCGCCACCAGCCGCATCATTGAACTCATCGAGAATTCCTGAGCCCCCACCGCTTTTCGCTCAAGGGAAGTTGTCATTTCTCCCAACTGCCCCTAGGCTTCCCCATCTGACCCCCTTGCATCGTGTCCGATCCCGAACAACCACCCCTGAACGACTTGCTCTCCAACTTCGCGCTGGGCCCTGCCTGGGCGCGTGGTGAGGACGAAAAACGCGGCTCCCACTCAGGCGGAGGCAAGGGCGGCAGAAAAGACGGCGGATCCAAGGGCAGCCGGGGCAATTTCCGCGACCAGGACCGTCAGGGCGGCAGACGCCGCGAGCAGGGTGGCAAGTTCAAGGGCAAGCGCCCCTTCCAAAAGGGCGGCAAGTTCGACAGGCTCCAGGACAACCCGCCCGCCGATGGCGTGCGGGTCACCATCCTGCCCGACACCGAGGCCGTGCACCTCATCGTCAAGGAGGTCCACCAGGTTGCCCGCGTCTATCCCCTGTTTGACATCGCCACCACCCTGCTGAGCAAGCGCGAGCGCTGCCATGCCGTTTTCGAGCGCAAGGAGTCCCTGCCCGCAATGTGGCGCAGCAAGAAGAGTGACGCCTTGTTCCTCTCCAAGGAAGATGCCCAAGCCCATCTCTGGCACAGCGAGGCCCGCGCTCAACACCTCGAGGAGGAGACCATCGAGGTCGAGCCGCCCAAGGGCAACTTCCAGGCGGTAGCCAAATGCGGTCTCTCCGGCAAATGGCTTGGACCACCCAATTTCCACACCTACCAGACCGACCTCCGCCGCCTCCATCAGCAGCGCTTCGCCAACATGCCCTTTGAGGCCTACGCCGCCAAGGTCCGTACCGAACACGGCGAGGAAGCCGTCAACGCCTGGCTCGAAACCATGACCAAGAAGACCCGCTGGCGGGTTGTGGGCGAGGAAGGCGACGATGCCTGGATGGACGATCCGCTCATGGCACAGCGCAAGCTGGCGAGCATCGCCTTCGAGGGTGCCTACGAGCAAACCCACAAGGCCGAACTTCCAGCCTCGGTCACCGGCCATCAACTCTCCGCCCCGCTGCGCATCTCGCTCAAGCTGGCTTTCAATCACGCCCGCAAGCATGCCGCCATGCTCATCCCGGCGATTTGCAAGGCGCTCGAGTCCGACCACCTGCCGGTCTTCAAGCGCAAGGGCAAGCTCTACACCGGCCCGGTGCGCCCGCATCCGCTGCCCAAGGATGCCACCCTCGCCCCGCGCCCCGCGCAGATGGTCGAGTGGATCCGCGCCAACACGCCCGGCGCCAAGTTGGAAGGCCTTTGGAAGGCCGTCCTGCCCGAGGGGGCCACCGCCCCTTCCGCCGATTACGCTGCTGACCTGTTCTGGCTGCTGCAGCAGGGCCACATCCTGCTATTCACCGATGATACCCTGGTGGTGCAGGAGGTGAGACCGCCGCAGGAGCCGAAGAAGAAGGCGGCGAAGAAGGCGGCGAAGAAGGAGGCCAAGGAGGATGCCAGGGTGGAGAAGCAGGCCCTGAAGGAGGAGAAGCCTGCCACGGACCCAGCCGGCACCGACCTGAAGGTCGGCATGAGCGCCGAGGACGCGGCCAAGCTGGACAGTTTCACTCCAAAGCCGCCGGCTGCGGCGGTGGAGAAGCCCATGAATGAGCCAGAGAAGGTGGACCGACCGCCGGAAGCGCCAACTGGCAAGGCCTCCAGTGAGGAAGGCGAAAAGCCAAAAGATTGAGGTGTTTTTGGCCTCAATCCCCACCAGCGGGGTTGACGAGCACCTCCCGCTGCGGTTCAACACTCACCCCTCCACGGAACGGTGGCTGAGTGGTCTAAAGCACACCCTTGCTAAGGGTGCGTAGCAGAAATGTTACCGAGGGTTCGAACGACCGAAGGGCCGACGAGCAACGCGAGTTGGCAAATCATTCCCATCGGCCCCGGCGGGGGCCGCACCCTTCGTGGACGATCTGGAAGATCGTCAATCCCTCCCGTGGAACGGGCATTATTTGCTATGAATCCCCACCAGCGGGGTTGACGAGCACCTCCCGCTGTGGTTCAACACTCACCCCTCCACGGAACGGTGGCTGAGTGGTCTAAAGCACACCCTTGCTAAGGGTGCGTAGCAGAAATGTTACCGAGGGTTCGAATCCCTCCCGTTCCGCCACTTCTTTTTTCTGAGCTTTCGGGATTCACTCAGTTCTCTCGCATCGGCGTCCGTTCACCCGAGGGCGGGATGAGAACCCGAGCAGAGGGTTTGAACGACCGAAGGACCGACGAGCGCAGCGAGTTGGCTACCATCCTATCAGACCCGACGGGGCTGCACACCTGGTGGAGGTTTTGGAAAACCCTTCATCCCTCCCGTCCCGACACTCTCTCCCTTCATGGGATTATGGAACATTCCCCTTTTTCCGGGTCCTTCAGACATTGCCCCTGTAACTCATTGTGTCTTAGCTCGGCTACCATTGGTTCGTTTACCGCATGCCGGATGACCTTTAAGCTCCCCGAACCATGAAACATCTCGCCCTCGTCCTGCTGCTCTCCGGCCTGACCAGTTTCCCGCTTCACGCGGAAGTCATCGCTTCCCAAGATTTCAATTCGGAAAACTTTCCGACGGTTCTGAGTCTGCAGAACAGTTGGGTCGGCAGCCTGGTAACACACACCGGGTCGGGCTCTGCCGGAACCGACCTCGGATTCAGCGCGACCGGCCAGACTGTCCGGGATGAACCGGGCAAAACCCCCCTGTTTGAAGTTTCAGACGGCCGTGTCGGCTTCTCCCATTTCCATGCTCAGAGCTACGCCAGCAGCGCCCTGAACGTGCAGCTCCTGAGTGGGGCCAGCACCATTTGGCATGCCAACCACACCGCGATTCTCTACACAACAACAGTCGACTTAAGTCGCCACGACAACTGCACCTTTTCCATGGATGTCGGTGATCTGGAGAATTACACGAACAACGACCGCCACAACATCATCGTGCGCCTCTGGATCAATGGAGACACGGAGGTGACCTTGGTCGATACCCGCCCGAACTCCACCGGCGAACTGACTTACGGGACCATCACGCACACCTTTGCCGATTCCGACACCAGTGCACAGCTGCTGGTCGATCTGCGCTCCGACTCGGCTGGCTCCGGTTATCGCCTGGATAACA
>JAWVYP010000273.1:0-3382 GCA_033722655.1 Akkermansiaceae bacterium
AGGGCAAGACCCATGCCGATCAGCGCCACGACCTGAAGAAGAAGGTGGAGATGCGCGAGGCCCAGCGCGAGATGTCACGCTTCAACCGCGGTTGAGTGTGATCCTCACTCCTCCGATGGGGGACGTGCGATCACTCCGCCGCCCGTCTTGTCGGGCTTTTCCTTGGAGGCGAGCTCGTTTTCGCTGGGAAGCTTCTCCATGTCGGGGAGGCGCAGGCGGTTGACGTCGACACCGTTCTGAACCGTCGGGGAATCCTCGTTCCCATTGCCATCATCCCGCACCACTTCAGCGCCATCGTCGCCCGGGCTTTGAGCCGCCTCGGCTCCGGCGACGGGTTCAACGCTCTCCTCCGGGGTGGGGGAACAGGCCGTCATTCCAAAAGTGGTGATTGCGCAGAGCAGGGGGATGCCGGATGCAAGTTTCATGTGGAGGGTCATGGAAGCGTTTCAGGCGATTTCTTGCAAGATGCGAATGGAGTTGATGGCGGAATGTTCCTGAAGGAGAGTCGCAGCATGCAGATCAAGTCGGCGGAGTTTGTCACCAGTGCGGCGCAGGTCGGGGAAAGTCCCGACTGGGCGCATCCCGAGGTGGCCTTCATCGGCCGCTCGAATGTGGGCAAGTCCTCCATCATCAACCTGCTCACCGGCCGCCACAGCCTGGCCAAAGTCTCCTCGACACCCGGCAAGACCCGCCTGCTCAATTACTTTCTCATCAACCAGCAGTGGGGCCTGGTCGATCTGCCCGGCTACGGCTTCGCCAAGGCCTCGCGCGCCGACAAGGACCGCTTCAACGAATTGGTGGGCGAATACCTGATGTCGCGCCCGCAACTGCGCCAGCTCTTCGTGCTCATCGATTCGCGCCACTCGCCGCAGAAGATCGACCTCGAGTTTCTCTCGCGTCTGGCCGACACCGACATTCCCTTCGCGCTGGTCTTCACCAAGGCCGACAAGCTCTCGGCCAAGAAGGCGCAAGCCAACGCGCGCCAGTTTCTGGCGGCGCAGGCCGAGGTGACCGGCGCCGAGCCACCGGCCGTGATGACATCGGCCAAAACCCGCGAGGGCCGCAACGAACTCCTCGCCATGGCCCGTGAGGCGATGGACTTGTGAGGGTCGGCCCGCGGCCCGTCTTCAGCCACGGTTCATTTCCTCTTCCGCAATGGTGATCGGGGCCTTATCGTCACCCGAGCGTGACACAGCAAGGCCCGAGCAACCCTGGAACAGCGATTCCCGACAACTGTCTGGGAGTCGTGATGCCTGTCTACAACGAGGAGGGCACCCTGCACCTCATTGTGGAAAAGGTGCTTTCCCGGCCGGAGGTCGGCGAGCTGGTCATGGTGGATGACTGCTCGACGGACGGCAGCTGGCAGGTCATGCAGAAGCTCGCCGCAACCGATGAGCGCATCCGGGTTTTCAATCACGAGTTCAATTTGGGAAAGGGTGCGGCCTTGCGTACCGGCTTCCAGCGCATCAACTCGGAGATCATCGTCATTCAGGACGCCGACCTCGAGTACGACCCCAACGAATACCCCAAGCTGCTGACGCCGATTTTGGAGGGTCATGCCGATGTGGTGTTCGGTTCGCGCTTTCTTGGCTCCGGCACGCACCGCGTGCTCTACTATTGGCATACTCTAGGCAACCGCTTCCTGACGCATCTCTCCAACATGCTGACCAATCTCAACCTCACCGACATGGAGACCTGCTACAAAACCTTTCGCAAGGAGGTGCTGGATCGCATCACCATTGAGGAGGACCGCTTCGGCTTCGAACCCGAGATCACCGCCAAGGTGGCGCGCCTGCGCGTGCCGCTCTATGAGGTTTCCGTTTCCTACTACGGACGCACCTATGAGGAGGGCAAGAAGATCGGCTGGAAGGACGGCGTCCGGGCCATCTGGTGCATCCTGAAATACAACCTTTTGCACGCGAGGCCAGACTGATGAATCAAGCCAATGCCGCCTCGAGCTCCGAGGATTTTGAATTCGCGGCCCTCTCGGAGGCAAAAAACTACCGCCGCGCCATCGTTGAGGAATTCGCTCCCTTCCTCAATGGGCGGGTGCTGGAAGTCGGTGCGGGAATCGGTCAGACCAGCGAGGCGATCCTGTCCCTGCCGCAAGTCGAGGATTTGGTGGGCCTGGAGCCGGACGACCGTTTTCACGAGGAGTTTCGCAGGAGGCTGCCCGATGTCCGGCTGCTGGGCGGCACCACTGCCGATCTCCTCGGAGGAGAGGCCTTTGATGGCGCGGTCATGGTCAACGTGCTCGAGCACATTGAGGATGATGAGGCCGAGCTGTCCCGACTGAGAGGTCTTCTCGCCGCGAGCCGTGGCTGTCTCTGTCTCTTGGTTCCGGCGCGCCAGGAGATCTATTCGGACATCGATGCCCATTTCGGTCACTTCCGTCGCTACAACCGAAGCGGATTGCGTGGGAAGCTGGAAGCTGCCGGGTTTGAGATCCGGCGGCTCTCTTACTTCAACTTTGTCGGCTATTTCGCCTGGGCGCTTCGCTTCCGCCTGCTTGGCAGCATGAGTTTCGACATCAATCAGGTTCGTTTTTTCGATCGCTGCATCTTCCCCCCCGCCCACTGGCTGGAGTCCAGAGTGTGCCGCCCACCCATCGGCCAGAGTGTGATCGCCGTGGCTCAAGCCCGTTGAGCGTTTCAGCTTCAAGTTGACCCCTGCAACAGACCTTGCTAAGACCCTAGCTTCACCCTTGGGTATAAATCATGAGCGAAGACAAAGAGGCCGAAGAGGAGAAGTTGTCTGATGGCGCGGACCACAAGAGCGATCCAAAGAACGAGATGAAGCCCTCCGGCCAGGAACCCGCCTCCGTGGCGGCCATGCGGAAATTTCTCGAGCAGCGCACCCTCGTGCTGCTTTTCCTTTTGGCGCTGGTGGTGCTGACCGTGATTCCCTTCCGGATCCACATGTACGACTTCGCGGCGCAGGATGACGCCCGTCGCCACGTGGCCAAGGTGGTCAGCGATCGCGAGTGGTCGGACATCGTGGTTCTCGACGAGCCATTCACCAATTTCGATCACAATCACGGCTGGCATGTGGTTTTGGGGGTGTTCCACAAGCTCGGCCTCGACAAGGACGGGCTGCTGACCTTCAGCTCCATCGGCCTTTTCCTCGCCTTCGCGCTCACCGGTCTCTTCGTCTACCGACGAGAACCCGACGCCTGGATGGTGGCCATGCTGGCCTCCGCGCTATTGACCTTTTGCCCGCGCTGGATGCAGGCCAGGCCCTTCATTCTCGCTGCGGCCTTTTTCATCATTCTGCTCCACCTTTGGCGGCAACCCGACCAGCGCTTGCGCACCAAGGTCGTGATCAGCACCGTGCTCTTCGCTCTGGCCACCTGGATTCATGGCAGCTGGTATCTCTACGCACT
>JAWVYP010000274.1:0-3357 GCA_033722655.1 Akkermansiaceae bacterium
CGGATTGAGGCTTCTCCGAAGCCTCCACGAGGGGTGCGGCCTCCGCCGAGGCCGATCAGAAAAACTTATCAACTCACTGCGTTCGTTGATCCTACGGTCGTTCAAACCGACGTCGTCGGCGTGATCCGGCAACCCAGACACAAAAAGGCCATCCACAAGTGGATGGCCTTTTTAAAATGGTCGGGCTGGCCGGATTCGAACCGACGACCCCTTCACCCCCAGTGAAGTGCGCTACCAGACTGCGCTACAGCCCGTTTCCGCGAACGGACGGGCAAAAAAGCAGGGGCAGGCTTGGATGGCAAGCACGGAAGTACAGATATCGAAGCCCAAGCCCGGCTGGCCGGATTGATCTCGTTCCACTCGATCCACGAAGTGTGCATGGCCCGCCGGCCATGGGAGCACGAATTTGTCGCTACAAGCGACCCTTCGGTCGTTCAAACCGACGACCCTGACTCAGTTTTTCCGATCTCTTCGCTCCGGGGCCGAGATCGAAATTGGTCCTGACAAGGCGTGATGAGGGAGCGGATGTACCTCCGTGACCGAGGAACAACGCAGTCAGGAGCGATTTCGAGCCGGAACTTGAGTCCATGCGCAGCCACTATTTTAACCTCCACAAAAAGACCCCTGAGCGAAGAGATCGGAAAAGCAGAGCCAACCCCCAGTGAAGTGCGCTACCAGACTGCGCTACAGCCCGTTTCCGCGAACGGACGGGCAAAAAAGCAGGGGCAGGCTTGGATGGCAAGCACGGAAGTGCTGATCCGCTAAATCCCTCACGAAGCACAACCCACATCCGTGACCCATGACCCGTGACAGCCGCAGAAAACCCACATTGCCCACCTCTCCCATACTTTACTTTCCGGCCTCAAACTGACACACCCTAACCCATGACACGCATCAAGACCGCCATCGTTGGAGCCAGTGGCTACACGGGCATGGAGTTGCTGCGCCTCCTGCTCACCCATCCGGGGGTCGAGCTGGTGGCTGCAACCTCGCGCCAGGAAGCCGGCAATTCCATTGCCTCGGTCTTTCCGCGCTTCAAGGGATCGCCCTCGGCCGAATTGGCCTTCATCGCACCCGACCCGAACGACATCGCCGCCACCGGTGCGCAAGTGGCCTTTCTCGCCCTGCCCCACGGCGTGGCAGCCGACATCGCGCGCTCCCTGCTCGAACAGGGCCTGCGGGTGATTGATCTGAGTGCGGACTTCCGGCTCAACGACCCGGCCATCTATGAGGAATTCTACGGCCATCCCCATCCGGCCACCGACCTGCTCGAACAAGCCGTCTACGGCCTTCCTGAAGTGCGCCGCGAAGCGGTCTCCGCCGCCAATCTGGTGGCCTCGCCCGGCTGCTATCCAACCAGTATCCTGCTGCCGCTCATCCCGCTGCTGCAGGCCAAGCTCATCCAGCCCGATTCGATTGTCGCCAACTCGATGAGCGGTGTGAGCGGTGCCGGTCGCAAGGCCGACATTCCCCTCCTCTTCGTCGAATGCAACGAGAGCACGCGGGCCTACGGCCTGCCCAAGCATCGCCACCTCTCCGAGATCGAGCAGGAGCTCAGTCTCGCTGCCGGCGAGGCGGTGACCATCAGCTTCATCCCGCATCTCATCCCGGTGAACTCCGGCATCGCGACCACCACCACGGCGAAACTCGCGGAGGGCGTGGATGCCGATGAAGTCGGCAAGGCTCTCGACGCGACTTACACCAACGCCGACTTCGTGCGCCTGCTCGGTAAGGGCGGCTGTGCGGACACCAAAAACGTCACCCGCACCAACTTCATCGACATCGGCTGGCATCACGATGCACGTACGGGCCGGGTGATTCTCACCAGCGCGGAAGACAACCTGGGCAAGGGCGCGGGCGGCCAAGCCATCCAGAGCTTCAACCTGATGTTCGACCTTCCACCGACAGAGGGTTTGCAAAATTTGTAAACGGCACTCAGGATCGCCGCTCCTCTTCGTTCCATGGACCTTCCTTTTGCACGCATCAAAGGTGGTGTCGGCGCCCCACGTGGCTTCGTCACCAACGCCGTTGGTTGTGGCATCAAGGACCCGAAGAACAAGCGCCTCGACCTTGGACTGATTTACTCCAAGGAGCCCTGCAGTTCGGCCGGGACCTTCACCACCAATCGGGTCAAGGCCGCTCCGGTGAAAGTCTGCCAGAACGCGCTGCGCCGTGGTGACATCCGCGCCATCATTGCCAACTCGGGTAATGCCAACGCCTGCACCGGCGTCGAAGGCCTCCACGACGCCCAGGCCATGTGCGAGGCGGTGGCCAAGCCCCTGGGCCTGCGCCGCAACGAAGTCGGCGTCTGCTCCACCGGCGTGATCGGTCTGCCCATGCCGATGATGCGCATCGAGCCCATGTACAAGGAACTCCTCGACGGACTGGGTCGCAAGAAGGGCAACGACTTCGCCAAATCCATCATCACCAGCGACACCCACGAGAAGGAACTCGCCATCTCCTTCGACTTGGACGGCACCCGCGTGCGCCTGGGCGGCTGCGTCAAGGGCGCGGGCATGATTTCGCCCAGCATGGCAACCATGCTCTGCTTCATCACCACCGACGCCAACATCCCGCGCGACACCCTGCGCAAGGCGGTGCTGGAATGCGTCGAGGAGAGCTTCAACCGCATCACCATCGACGGCGACATGTCCACCAACGACACCGTGCTGGTGCTCGCCAATGGGGCCTCGGGCATGACGCCGGTGCGCCGCAACGGCAAGCGCTGCCGCAAGTTCCGCAAGGCTCTGCTGTGGCTGATGACCGAACTCGCCAAGTCCATCGTTCGCGACGGGGAACGGGTCACCAAGTTCGTCACCATCAACGTGAAGGGCGCCCGCACATATCTCGATGCCAAGAAGGTCGCCGAGTCCGTCGCCAAGTCGCAACTGGTCAAGGCCTCGTGGAATGGGGGTGACCCCAATTGGGGGCGCATCATCCACGCCATTGGCTACTCGCGTGCGAGCATCCGCGAGGAGCTGATTGACATCTGCATCGGCGGCAAGGCCGCCTGCCGCGGCGGCATGCAGGCTGACACCCCGATGGATGAGCTGCGCGACATCGTCGCCGAGGCCGAGTTCGACATCACCATCAACCTCAACCAAGGCCGCGCGGAATACGTGATGTATTCCAGTGACCTCTCGCCCGAGTATGTGGACTTCAACCGCTCGGAGTACGCCTACTGGAAGCAGGCGCGCAAGGATGGGCTGGTTTAGCCCCGACGAGTCGGGGCTGTGCTTTGTGCCTCCTGCTTGGTGCTTCGTTGGCGGCGAAGCCGAACTGTAGCGGGGGGGTGTTAGCGGGGGGCACCCCCCGGGAGCCACGCGCATAACCCCCCCAACACACAAAAACAAAAAA
>JAWVYP010000275.1:0-3352 GCA_033722655.1 Akkermansiaceae bacterium
GCAGCATCTATCCGCAGAGCAAGATGGCGCGCGAGGCGGTGGATCGGTTGAAAAACGAGATCCTGCCCGCGGACTGATTCCATCCGTATCCTGCGACAAATGACCCGCTGCGAACCATCCTGGTGAGGCCGCATGGGTTGCCGCCATTCCTGGCTTTCGTGCTCACTGACCATTGACGTCAGGCTTCATGGGCTTTATGCCGCTGGCGCACCGAATACCAATTACCGACATGAGCATGCAATGGACGGGCGTGATGCCCGCAACACTGACCCAATTCAACGAGGACCTGACCATCGACCACGCCTTGATGGCCGAACACGGCAAATGGCTAATCGAGCGAGGTTGCTCCGCCATTGTGGTTCACGGTTCCCTCGGTGAGGGCGCCACCCTGAGTTTCGACGAAAAGGTCGCCCTCCAGAAAACCTACGTCGAAGCCCTTCCCGACACTCCCATGGTTCCCGGCATTGCCGCGCTGACGACCCGGGAAGCCGTCGACCTGGCCAAGGCCGCCAAGGACAATGGCTGTGCCGGCCTGATGGTGCTGCCGCCCTTCCTCTATTCCTCGGACTGGTATGAGATGAAGGCCCACATGAAGGCGGTGATCTCCGCCACCGACCTTCCCGTCGTGCTCTACAACAACCCGGTCGCCTACAAGACCGACTTCCTGCCCTGGCAGATCAAGGAACTCGCTGACGAACTGCCCAACATCGAGGCGGTCAAGGAATCCTCCACCGATGCCCGCCGTGTGGCCGCCATCACCGAACTCTGCGGTGACCGCCTGGTTCCCGGCGTGGGCGTGGACGACTGCGCGCTCGAGGGCTTTGCCATGGGTTCCAAGTTCTGGATCACCGGCGTCGGCGACGCCTTCCCCGAATACAACGTGAAGCTCTACAAGCTGGCGATGGAGGGCAAGTTCGAGGAGGCCATGCCCCTCTATCACTGGATGCTGCCCATGCTGCGCATGGACACCGTGGTCAAATTCGTGCAACTCATCAAACTGCAGCAGGCCATGGCCACCGACGGCAAGTTGGGCAACACCCGCGTGCGTCCGCCGCGCCTCGAACTACAGGGCGAGGAACTCGCCGAAGCCAAGGCCATCATCCAGAAGGCTCTGGATACCGCTCCCGCGCTCTGATTGATTCCAAGACTCATGACTACAGAACTACTCGGCAAATCCATCATCGGCTGGTCCCGTTCCGAGGGCAGCAAAATCTCCAGTCAGGGCGTGCAGCCCGGCACCGGCGCCCAACTGGAGCCCGGCTACTGCGCTGCCACCGACGAAGAAGTGCAGAAGGCCCTGCAACTGGCCTCCTCCGCCTTCGGTGAATATTCCAAGCGCTCCGGCAAGGAGCGTGCCGAGTTCCTGCGCAAGATTGCCGAGGGCATCGATGCCGTGGTTGAGGACATCGTCGAGCGCGGCCAGCTTGAGACCGCCCTGCCCGAACCGCGCCTGCGCGGCGAGACCGCCCGCACCACCGGTCAGCTTCGCCTGTTTGCCAGCCTGATCGAGGAAGGTTCCTGGGTGGATGCCCGCATCGAGCGTGCCCAGCCCGACCGCGAGCCGCTGCCCAAGCCCGACATCCGCTCCATGCACTGCCCGCTGGGTCCGGTGGCCGTATTCTGCGCAAGCAACTTCCCGCTGGCCTTCTCGGTGGCCGGCGGTGACACCGCGTCTGCCCTCGCTGCGGGTTGCCCCGTGGTCGTGATTGCCCATTCCTCGCATCCCGGCGTGGCGGAAATTGTCGGCACTGCTTTGCAAAAGGCCGCCCAGCTCTGCAAAATGCCGGAAGGTGTGTTCTCGCTGCTCTACGGCGGTGGTCGCACTGTCGGCCAGGCCGTGGTCAGCAACCCGGCCATCCAGGCCGTCGGCTTCACCGGTTCCCGTGCCGGCGGCACGGCCCTGATGGCAACGGCCAACCAGCGCGAGCAACCCATTCCCGTCTACGCCGAAATGAGCTCCATCAACCCGGTGGTCCTGCTCAGCGGCGGCCTCGCCAAGGGTGAAGAGGCGCTTGCCGAAGGCTTCTACGGCTCCCTGACGCTGGGAGTCGGCCAGTTCTGCACCAATCCCGGCCTCGTCTTCCTGGAGGAGGGGAGCGGGGAAGGCTTCCTCGCCAAGCTCAAGGAGCTGATTGAAGCCGGTTCGGGTGCGCCCATGCTCAACTCGGGCATCTGTCGGTCCTACAAGGATTCCACTCAGGAAATGGCCGATCATGAGGGTGTGGACACCCTTGCCGTTTGCAGTGCTGCTGCGGGCAAGGATGAAGCCGTGCCGGTGGCCTTTACCGTTTCTGCCGAGGACTTCCTCGCCGACCCGGACAAGTTCCAGAGCGAGATGTTCGGCCCAGCCACCCTCATCGTGAAGGGCAGCATCGAGAAGATCACCGAGGCCATCAGCAAACTGGAGGGTCAATTGACCGCCAGCCTGCACGGCACCGAGGACGAAGTGGCTGCCAACGCCGCCCTGGTTGCGGCCCTGCAGAACCGCGCCGGCCGTCTGGTATTCAACGGTTTCCCCACCGGTGTGGAAGTCTGCTCGAGCATGGTTCACGGTGGTCCCTATCCGGCAACCTCCGATGGCCGCAGCACCTCGGTGGGCACCATGGCCATCCAGCGCTTCGTGCGTCCGATCGCCTGGCAGGACTTCCCGGACGCGGCCCTTCCCGCCGAACTCCAAGACGGCAATCCGCTGGGCATCCAGCGCAGCGAGGCCTGAGCCCCCGCCAACGGCCCCCGAGATTCCTTCTCCTTTCAGCTTCCCGTCCTCCATGCAGCTGGCCTAGTCTGCGGCATGGATGACGCGCTCAGGGAACGCTTGGATGCTTTTATCGAGCTGAAGGGACTGCGACGTACCAAGCAGCGCGAGAGCATTGCCGAGGAGGTTTTCTCCACCGACGAGCATTTTACCGCCGAGGAGCTCTTCGACCGAGTGCGCAAGGCGGACCGGGGCATTTCGCGCGCCACGGTCTACCGCACCCTCTCGCTGTTGGTGGAAGCGGACCTCTTGCGCGAAATCGACCTCGGCGACAGCGAGACCACCTACGATCCCAATTTCCACGACAAGCCCTCGCACAACCACCTGGTGTGCCGGGACTGCGGACGGGTGACCGAATTCGAGGATTCGGGCATCGATACCCTCAACGATTGCGTGGCCCGGCGACTGGGTTTCCGCCCGCTACAGCATTCCCTCAAGATCGAGGCCTCCTGCGAGCAATTGCGCATCAAGGGCAGGTGTCCGAACCTGATCGCCTCCCGTTTGAGCGGTAAGCGCCTCAAAAAACGGCGCTGAGAGCCCTGAAGTCCCCGTTTTGGGCGCCTTCCACTTGAAAGACCGCGCTCCCGATGCGACGTA
>JAWVYP010000276.1:0-3349 GCA_033722655.1 Akkermansiaceae bacterium
CGGCTTGTCCTTCCCGATTTTGCCTGCGTTCCCCTTGAAAACGCAGTTGGACAGAGTGTCAACTCAGCCCTGACTGCGTTTTCAGCGTCGGCCTTGGCAAGATCGAGAATTCCTGCGCCTCGCCCACGAGAATCATGAAATATCCGGGCTAGCCGCTTTCAGCCATAAAGCCCAATGACCAATGACCAATGACGGGAGCATCGCGACCCTACCCCTGATGATGCTCGTAGCTGGCCTTGAGCAGGCTGGCGTAGCGCTGGGCCTTGCGAAACCAGATGAAAAAACCCACGAAACCAATCACGCCGATCACGATGGCGACGGGCAGCAGGTCGGTGTTGTTGGTGGCGAGCGTCTTGAGGCCTTGATTTTTACCGGAAACGCCAACGCCGCGTTCGGCATCGGATTTGGCGGCCCATAGAATGAATGGCAGCGCGATGGAGAAGACCATGCCCATGGCAGGCATCTTCATCTTCATTTTGGCGTCCTGGACCTGTTGCAGGGTCACCTTTTGCTGGGACATGGTTGCCACAGCCGATTGGTGAGAGTGGGAGTGGCCGAGCATGGTGGCACGCGGGGCGGTCGGCTTGGCAAGGTTGCCGGCCGGGATCCAATCTTCTCCGCCCTCGGGGCAGACCAATTCGTTTTGCAGGATGTCGCCGGCGGCGACTTGGCGCTTGATCTCCTCGAGTGGGAAGGGGCCAAGGTTTTCACCGTCTCGGTGCAGGTAGTAGTTAGGCATGGATGTGTGGGGCTTTGGAAATGGGCATGGGCCTTGGATAGAAGACAGAATTTCGGGCCTTCTGTCGATCAATATCCCTGATAATCAAGGTTTACGGGGTTTCTCCTCGCCACCTTTCTTGCGCTCCCGGGCTTCGCGGAAAAATTGCTGGAGAATTTCCAGCGATTGGGAGCCGAGGACGCCGGATTCGACCTCACAGCGGTGATTGAGCGGGGGATTGGACTCCAGCAGGTTGATCCAGCCTCCCGCCGCTCCGGCCTTGGGGTCCGGGCAGCCGAAAACCACCCGGCCGGGCCGGCAATGGACGATGGCGCCCGCGCACATGGGGCAGGGCTCCTTGGTGACGAAAAGGGTGCAGCCGTCGAGACGCCAGTCGCCAAGGGATTCCTGGGCGGCGGTGAGGGCCAGCATCTCGGCGTGAGCGGTGGCATCCCGGAGGGTTTCGACCTGATTGCTGGCGCGGGCAATGATGCGCCCCTCGCGCACCACCACGGCACCCACGGGCACCTCTCCGGCGCGGTAGGCCTTGAAGGCCTCCTTGAGCGCCTGGCTCATGAAGTGCTCGTCGCTCTTGAGGTCGATGTCGGGTTGCTCGTCCACGCCCCCTTGCTAGCCGATGGGCGGCGGGCTTGCACGTGGATTTCGCAGCTTCGGGCTTTCAGAGAGGCATTTGCCAGACCAGTTGGAGGGAGGCGTATTCCAGGCTGCTGTTTTGTTGCCTGAATTCATCGCTGCGATACACCTGCGAGTAGACGAGGTCGAAATTGCCGTAACCGATTCCGATGCCGGTCATGACTTCACCGACCAGTGGTTCGGAGTCCACGGAATGCGTCCAATTGCGAAACAATGAGCCATCGAGGGTGGCGTCATGCAATACCAGCGTGCCTTGAGCGCCGACCATCAGGTAGGCCCGGAATCGGTCTGCAGGATTGGCCGGATTGGCAAAATACTGGCTGCCATAGGAACCCAATTGTAGCCGTGGGGAGGAGAAGGTTCCGGGGAGATTCCAGCCCGCGCGCATCACGCCACCAACGTAGAAATCGGTCCGCAGGGTTCCGATGGAGGCTCCGAATTCGGTGTAGCCGTCCATGCCCAGGGGGCCATGCTGGAAGTTGTCGAGAAACTGCATGCGGCGCTTGTGGTTGAAAAAGAGATTGAGGGTCGGCTCCTCCGGCAGCTGGCTGTCCCAGCCGTTGAAGATGGGGCTATCCGAGATGTTGTGGTGAACGAAGTCTTGGGCCTCTTCGCCAAAGGCCCAGTCGCCGGTCACCCCCAGGGTCAGGGCGACCGTGGACAGCGAATTTTCGTCCCGTGCCTGCATGGAAATCTCCATGCCTGTCCAGGCGGCGTAGGGTCGCTCGCCTGGCGGGGGAGTTGCCGGAACGGGATCCTCGGGAGTGAACATGAGCTGGGTGAATCCCAGGCCCCAGCTGTAGTCGATTTCGGAGCTGTCAAATCCGGTCAGCCGGTCGATGAAATCCGGTCCGGTCCGATCGCCCGAGAAGCGGCGCAGCCAGTTTCGGATCTGGCCGTAGTCCGGGTCCGTGCCCATCGGCCCCCCGACCGCAAGCCGGATGCCATTGGTGTAGTTGCGGTCGGATCCGGCAAAGAGATCGTTATCCCATTGCAGCATTGCATTGCGGATGGCGAGTTCCTCGTCCCTGGCCTCGAGACTGTTGAGGGCATCCTGAGCGAGCGCCTGGCCCGGAAGGAAAGTCGCCGTGATGAGCAGGGCGATGATGCAGGGACTTTTTTTCATGTGACATCAGCATGGTGGGTGTTGAAGCGGGATCAAGCCCCATTCTTTCAAGGCTTGTGCTGTCTGCTTGGCGATAATTTGCGTGTCATCCGGCGCGCATCGTGGTTCCTATTGGGGCATGGATTCCAAGCGACGTCTGGTGGCTCCCTCCCTGCTGGCCGGGGACTTTTCCAAGATCGGGGAGGAAGTGAAGCGGGCGGTGGACGCCGGGGCCGATTGGCTGCACCTCGACGTGATGGACGGCCACTTTGTCGACAACATCTCCTTTGGCCCCGCCGTGGTGAAGGCCGTGAATGACTGCACTGAGCGCTTTCTCGATGTCCATCTGATGATCTCGCGACCCGATCGCTACCTGCCGCGCTTCGTCGAGGCGGGCAGCGACCTGATCACCGTCCATGTCGAGGCCGAGCACGAGGTTGGCCAGACCCTGACCGCCATCCGCGAAGCCGGGGTTCAGGCCGGTCTCGCCCTCAACCCGGCCACTCCCATCGAGGAGGTGGTGCCCTACTTTGGCCAGATCGACCTCTTGCTGTGCATGACGGTGGTGCCCGGCTTCGGCGGTCAGTCCTTCATGGAGGAGGTGCTGCCCAAGATCGAGGCTGCTGCCGAATTGCGTCAAAAGGGGGGGCACGACTTCCACATCGAGGTCGACGGTGGAATCGACGCCGGAACCGCGGCACGCTGCGCCGCCCTCGGAGCCAATGTGATGGTGGCGGGCTCCTCGACCTTCAAGGCGCCCGACATGGCGGCTGCCATCGAGGCCATCCGCAAGGCCTGAGTGGCTCGGGACTTGCGAGCCGGTCATTGCTGCCCTTCACTGGGTGCATGACCCGTCCCGACGGCCGTGAGCC
>JAWVYP010000277.1:0-3346 GCA_033722655.1 Akkermansiaceae bacterium
CCATCTGCTGGGTGGGCTTGTCATCATTTGGCTTGTCGTCACTCATTTGAGCCAAACTAACCGGATCCAAAAAGCCCGCAACCCATGAACTGGAATTCCCGGATCCTGTCACCTAAGCAATTTGCGTACGATTCGACGCGGCCATCACGTACGGATTTCAGCTCAACCCCTGATTGGGCCGAGGCTAACATCAGGCAAGGATGATTGGATTGGTCGGCATTCTCGCACTCCTCACGGTCCTCGCCCTCTCAATGGTGGTGACCCGGGTGGCCACCATTGCGCTTGCCTGCACCGGACTCTCCCACGAGGCCGCAAAGTTCCAGGCCCGCTCGGCCTTCACCGGCACCGGCTTCACCACCAGCGAGTCAGAAAAGGTCGTCGATCATCCCGTGCGGCGGCGCATCATCAACCTGATGATGCTTTTGCGCAGCGCCGGCATCGTTTCCATTTTGATTTCGCTCATTCTCTCCTTTGCTGGCGAGAGCACCGAACTTGAGATCCTGACGCGCCTCTCCGTGCTGGTGGTGGGATTGTTGGCGCTGTGGGGCCTGCTCAGCATGAAGGCCGTCAACCACGCGCTCACCCGCCGCATCGAGAACCTGCTGCAAAAATTTTACGATCTCGACACGCGGGATTATGGTTCCCTGCTGCGCCTCTCCGGTGAATACCGGGTGCTCGAACTCAGGATCGATGATGAGGACTGGATCGAGGGCCAGTCCCTCAAGGAATCCAAGCTCGATGAGGAAGGAGTCCGGGTGCTCGGCATCTACCGCAAGGACGGCAGCTACCTCGGCACCCCCAAGGGCGCGGCCAAGGTTCGCGAGGGCGACACCCTGGTGCTCTATGGCCAGGCCGAGCGGCTCCACGAGCTGGACAAACGCCGCAAGGACTCCTCGGGCGAGAACGCTCACAAGGACGCCGTTGCCCAGCACCGCAAGGACGAGGAGGAAGCGGCGCGCGAGGATGAAGCGAAGACCGAAGGTCAATCCCAGAAGGAGGACGCGGAAGAAAAGGACTGACATCCGCCCTTGTCGCCGGGCCCAGCCGTGCATGCTTGGTGCATGGAAGTTCTCAGGATCTGCCGCAAATGTTCGAAACCCAAGGCCTCGAAGGTCAATGGCAAGGCCCGCAGCGGACGCAGCCTGATCAAGTGCCTGAAAATGCGCGACGACCTTCCATTGCGCATCAAGTCCTGCAAGTGTCTCGGCCATTGCAAAAAGGGACCCAATGGCATCCTCGAGCCGGGTGGCCAGCTCTTGAACCGACTCAGCGTTCGCGAAGTGCGCAAGCTTGCCGCAAAAGACGGCACCGGAGACTGAACACGCCACAAATCCGGACATGCACTCGATGACCGTTTGACATCCTGCTGAGCCATTCAAACTTGGATTGTTGGGCGCTTCACAGGATGGAGCGGCTTCCCACGCTTCCCGGACCACGAGGTCCGGCCGCAGGCAGATTGCATGATCGCAATCAACACCGTTTGCATCCTGGCGCCCCAACCAGATGCGCGCACAGCGCACGCAACCACAACACCCATACAAAACCATGACAGAACACAACACCCCTCTCAAAGACGTAATGACCAAGGCGCCGCAGTACATCGCGCCAGGCACCACCCTCCAAGAAGCTGCCCAGCAGATGCGCAAACTCGACACCGGCTTCCTCCCGGTTGGCGACGGAGTCGATCTCAAGGGCATGATCACCGACCGCGACATCGTGGTTCGCGCCGTGGCCGAAAACGCCGACGCCGCCACCTCCAAGGTCAGTGATTTCATCACCGAGGAAGTGCTTTATGCCTACGAGGACCAGGACGTCGAATTTGCCCTCAAGACCATGAAGTCCAAACAGGTCCGCCGCCTGGTGATCGTCAACCGCGACAAAGACCTCGTCGGCGTCGTGAGCCTCGGAGACCTGGCCACCCGGCTCGGCGAGTCCGAGCCCAAGGCCAAGGCCCTCGAAGCCGTATCCAGAAGCTGAGAAGCCCCAAGCATTTCAGGCGATCGCAGACTGAGCACGCGATCCACACGCCATCCCCCGCCCTCCCCTTGAGGCCGGGGGATTTTCGCGTTCTGATAGAAATCCTCCGCGTCCCGGATTGACTTGGCACGCCCCGTCGGCTATTGGCAGTCATGAAATTGTGGCTTCACCTTCTGATTGCCGGCCTGATGGCCGCAACGGCTTCTGCCCGTGATTTCACGAGTGCCGATGGCTCTAAAACCATCAGCGCCGATTTCGTGCGTTACAATCCGCGCACCGGAGACGTCACCCTGCAGATGCGCGACGGCCGCAACGTGTTGAGCAAGGCCGACCTTTTCAGCGAAGAAGACCGCGCGTTTTTCCTGGAGCAATATCGCAAGGAGGAACTCAAGGGCTCCATCGAGGTGCGAGCCCACGACAGCCTTAGCCGCGACGCCTTCAAGAAGGACGGCCTGGTCGTCTCCTTCACCGACGCCGAATGGGAATTCACCATCAAGAACGAGAGCGAAATCGCGCTCGAAAACCTGAGGGTGAAATACTGGGTGGTGACTGAACGCTACAACAAGGGCGACGAGCGCAACGAAACCTCCAGTGGGGAAGGCAACATTGCCAAGCTCGACCCGGATGCCGAGGTGGAAATCAAGGGTCCTTCCATTCGCCTCATCACGGGGGCGGCCCCCAACCGAGTTGCCCGAAACGAGCGCGAGGCCATCAACCTGGCCAATCGGGCGGCGGAATACGGCCGCGACCGGAGCCTGGGCTGGCGCTGCGAGGTCTACAATTCCGATGGGGAGCTCCTTGCCGTCGAGTCCACGGGGATCCGGGTGGATCGCATCCTCGGCTTCGATGACGACAAGGATGACGATTGAAGGGCTGTCCTTCCCACCGGGCCAGGAAGGCCCGCCGACCCAGGGGGCGAAAACCCGGCTCCACAGGCCAGATTTTTTGGGAAAAGCGGCCACTGGTGGATTGACAAGACTCTCCTGAGGCCTAGAGTGCGCGCCCCGAGCCATCCACAACGGTCGCTCCTCCCTCTCCAAACCGGCCTCATCAGGCCCCTCCAGCCATGAGCAAACGCACTTATCAACCCTCCAAGC
This sequence comes from Akkermansiaceae bacterium, assembly GCA_033722655.1. Lineage (GTDB taxonomy): Bacteria > Verrucomicrobiota > Verrucomicrobiia > Verrucomicrobiales > Akkermansiaceae > Luteolibacter. Next base: position 3,075 of record JAWVYP010000277.1, read on the forward strand.
GCACCCGCAAGCAGCAGCACGGTTTCCGTGCCCGCATGGCCACCAAGGCCGGTCGGGACATCCTTCGCCGTCGCCGCAAGAAGGGCCGCAAGCGCCTGATTCCCAAGGGTGCCGAACTCCACTTCAAGCGTCACACGACGCAACACGGCTGATTTCCCGGCCCTAGTGATGTTGGGGCATCGGGTGCAGCCCAGCTCCCAGGCCATGCGACTGCCTCGGAAATCCTCCATGCGCGAGCGCGCGGACTTCCTGCGCGTCAAGACCACCGGCCA
>JAWVYP010000278.1:0-3324 GCA_033722655.1 Akkermansiaceae bacterium
CGGGTTGTCTTCGGGCAGGAATCCGGCAAACCAGGCCAAGCGCTGGTTTTTGTCTTCCGGACCCCATTGTGCCGTGCCGGTCTTGCCACAGAGCGTGGTGTAGCTCAATTGGGCGCCAAGTCCCGTACCGCCAGCCCGGTTGACCACGTCCGACATTCCCAGTCGGGTCACCGCCACCGAGTATGCGGAAAGCCCGAGCTCTTTGCGTGGCTCCGGCACGGCGGACTCGATCACCTGCCCGCGCTTGTCTTGCAGCTGGTTGACCAGCTTGAGCTCGGGCAGTACCTGACCGTTGCCGATGCCTGCCATCATCTGGCAGACCTGCAGGGGCGAGGCCAGAAGGCTCCCCTGACCAATGGAGAGGTTTGCCGTATCCCCCTTTAGAATGGGACGGTTCTCGTGTTTTCGCATCCACTCGTTGTCCGGCAGGATTCCCGGCGTCTCACCGATCAGCGGCAGCCCGGTGCGCTGTCCGAAGCCGAGATTGCGCGCCAGCTCGATCATGGGTTCGGGAGTCAGGGCGATGGCCACCTGATAGAACCAGGTGTTGCAGGAGCGCTGGATGGCCCGCATGACATTGATCCTTCCTTCGGGCTTGTCCGCCCAGTTCTTGAAGACCTTGTCTCCAATCTCGATGGCCACCGGACAATCAATCAGGCTCTCTGCCGTGATCAGGCCACGATTCAGTGCGGCAAGCGCCACGATGGGCTTGAATGTCGATGCCGGTGGATAGGCAGACTGGAAGGCGCGGCCGTAGAGGGGGGTCGCCGGGTCTTCGTTGAGTGCCTTGAAGGCATCGCTGCTGATGCGCGGAATGAACTCGTTCAGGTCGAAGGAGGGCCAAGAGGCCAACACCAAGACTTCCCCGGAAACGCAATCGATGACCACGAAGGCACCACGCTCGCAACCCTCCTCAAGGGTCTGTTCGGCAATTTGCTGCCACTTGTGGTTGAGGGTGGTGACCACCGTGCCACCGGGTATGGGCCGTATGGTCTGTTCCCGGTCCAGCAAACGGCCATACTCGTCATAGACGAGCCGCAACTGACCCGGCACCCCGGTCAATCTCTCGTTGAAAAGTTTTTCCAAGCCACTGCGGCCCTCCATCTCCTCCCACATCGGCTCGTTGAAGTTGATGGGCCCTGTTGGCATCTTGCCTTCACTGCCTGAATAGCCAATGACATGGGCGGCCGACTTTCCGCTCGGATAATACCGGCTGTAGACGGGGGTCAGGACGACATCGTCGGGAAGACGGTCACGGATCCTCTTGGCATGCTCGGCTTCAATCTCGGTCGTGATGTAGAGTGGCAGCCAGCGGCGGTCCACATAGTGCCGATGCAGTTCGTCATCCGTGTATTCCCGGATGGGAGGAAAACTCCAACCCGCTTCCTCCTTCGAAGCTCCTTCGGATTCCCCATTGGCTTGCTCCTTCGTGGCCCCTTCCGCTTCCTCGAGCGATTCCTTCGCTGCTTCTGCGGCCAGTTCCTCGGCCAGTTGCTGCAACTGGTTGAGGCGTTCCCTGCCCCATTGGACAATGAGATCGCGATCAGCTGCTTCGAGTTGCTTGTATTGGAGTGAGACGCGATAGACGACGCGGTTCTGGGCAAACACCCCTCCGTCCCGACCGATGATCATGCCCCGTGGGGCAGGAATCTTGAGGGTGATCGCGCGTGCGTCCTTGCGGGTGAGGATCGAGGCATCGCTGGCATCGGGTGCTGCCTGGGGGTCAAGCACCGGAGCCCTGCCGCCTGGAGCCGGATCATCCACATTGGCGACTACAGAAACCTCATCCTGTGCCGCCAAGCTGGCAATCGCGACCATCCAGACCACGAGCAGGCTTGGAAGCTGACTGCATAGACTCTTCAACACGCCCGAATTTAGGACTGAAAAGCGCACCAGGCAATGTCGAATCATGGTCTTGCGGCCAAGCCAGCACCATGCATGATTCGCCCATGATCGAAGGCAACCTGCTGACCTTGATACTCATTCTTGCCATGTTCCTGCTCTGGAACCTCGATTTCGTTGCCACCCTTCTCAACCTGAAGTCCTTTCCCTCCTCAGTGCCACCGGAGTTGTCGACACTGCTGGATGGCGAAAAACTGGATCGAGCCCGCAAGTATCAGCTCATCAATGCCCGGCTCGACATCTTCCAGTCCGTCGTCAACCTCACCTTCTTCCTCGTCTTCTGGCTGATTGGGGGCTTCGAGATCCTCGATGAAGTGGTCCGCAGCTTTGCCCTCCATCCCATCATCGTGGGGCTGTTCTACATCAGCGCCTGGTTCTTGCTCTGCCAGGCCCTGCAACTCCCCTTCACCGCCTATTCGACCTTTGTCATCGAGCAGAAATTCGGTTTCAACCGCTCGACCGTGTCCACCTTCATCATTGACCGGATCAAGGGTTTGGCCCTGGCCGCCATAATCGGCCTGCCCATCATGGCCGCCCTGATCTGGATCTTTCGCGAAGTCGACCACGCCTGGTTTTGGGGCTGGATCGTGGTGACTGCCATCCAGCTGCTTCTGGCCTGGCTTGCTCCCAGCCTGATTCTTCCACTCTTCAACAAGTTCAGCCCCATGGAGGAGGGACCGCTCAAGGAGGACATCGAAGCACTCGGCAAGAAGTGCGATTTTCCCCTTGAGGAAGTCTTCGTCATGGATGGCTCCAAGCGTTCCACCAAGGCCAACGCCTTCTTCACCGGCTTTGGCAAGCACAAGAAGATCGCCCTCTTTGACACCCTCATCGAGAAAAGCAGCCGCGAGGAACTGCTCGCTGTGCTGGCCCACGAGATTGGCCACTTCAAGCGGGGCCACATCAAGCAGCGGCTCGCCGCCGGAATCCTGCAGACGGCAGTGCTGTTCTTCCTGCTCGGTGCCGCCATCGATCCGGAAGGGCCGGTGGCCAGACCGCTGTTTGACGCCTTTGGCGTCAAGTTCATCTCGGTTCACGTGGGACTGGTGCTCTTCATGATCCTGCTTGAGCCAGTTTCGAGAATCCTCGGCATCCTGCTCAATGCCTGGTCACGCAAGCACGAATTCGAAGCCGACGCCTACGCCGTCGAGCAAACCGGCAGCGCCGAACCTCTCGCGGATGCCCTGCGCAAGATGACCGCCGATCACCTTTCCCATCCAGATCCCTCCAAGTTGCGGGTCATCCTCGATTACTCCCATCCCCCCTTGCTGCAACGCCTGCGCGCCATGCGCTAGCCCGGATCTTTCATGATTCTCGTGGGCGAGGCGCAGGAATTCTCGATGTTGCCAAGGCCGACGCTGAAAACGCAGTTCGGCCTGAGTTGACACTCTGTCCAACTGCGTTTTCGAGGAGAACGCAGGC
>JAWVYP010000279.1:0-3294 GCA_033722655.1 Akkermansiaceae bacterium
GATGGGTCCTGAGCTGTCCTTTAACCGGGCCATCCAAGGCGAATACCATCAGATCTGCGAGATTCTCGATCACCTGTTGGCGACTGATGAAGGCAGGGCAGAACTCATCTATGACTTCGGTTCCCCGGATTCGCCCGACTGTCTTGAGTTTGCCGAGGGCTGGTTTATGGATTATCGATTCCATCCGAACCGAACCAAGCGGATCATCGCAGAGCACTATCGGAAGTATGCCTCCGAATTGCCTGCGACCTATCATGACTCCCTCAAAGCCGGATTGGTCGTGGGGAAGGATCATGCCGAGCCGAGTTGGCGAGACAAGTTGAAGCCCAACTCTTTGGGGCGCGTGGTGGCAGCGGAGAGCACGCTGGGCCATCATATCTTGTCGAAATACTACGAGTCAAAATTCACGAGGGATGCGACACAGGTTGCGCTGGCCGCCATTGCCTACCGCAAGCAACACGGTGATTTCCCTCATGACTTGAATGAGCTCGTCGGCTATAGCCTGAAGGAAGTGCCAGTGGATCCCCTCGATGGCAAACCGTTGCTCTATGATACGGTTGGCTACGTTATCTACACGGTTGGCCCGGATGGTTTGGATGATCCGACCCATCGAGCATCCCAGAAAATCGAGCTCCTAGACTGGAGCAAGATTGAGGCTACGGATGAGCCGCCCCAGCGCAGCAGCCCGGAGAAGACCAGCAGCTTTGAGTAGGGCTGCTGGCCGGGCGTAACTTAGAAGTCCATTTTCGCACCCACGTAGAAGGTCCGCCCCAGCGCGGGATAGCCGTCGGCGGTGGCGTAGTCCTGGTCGAGCAGGTTTTCAATGCGACCGGTGAGCGTCCAGTCCTCACTGACCTGCCATTCGCTGACCAGGCGGAAGACGACGATGTCCTCGGCCTCCTGCTGGAGGAAGCTGGAGGGATCGATGTCGTGGCGCGTGAACTGGCCGATGGCCTGGAGTCCGCAGCTGAACTCATCGCTCATCCGGTAGCGCGCACTGAGTTGGGCCAGGTGGCGGGGGCGGCGGGCGAGGGGCACGTCCTTGGCGGCGTCGCCCGAGGTGCTGGTGCGCGGATCGTTGAGGCGGTTGGAGACGGCCCGCAGGTAGGTGTAGCCGGCGCCGAATTGCCAGTGATCGTCGAGCTTGTAGCTCAGACTCGTTTCCATGCCTTCGGTGGTCGCTTCCTCGATGTTGATGGTGTCGAAGGTCGAGGGCTCGAAGCTCAAGAGCTCGTCGATCTCGTTGCGGAAGAGGACCACGGAGGCCTGCAGGCGATCGTTCATCAGGGACTGGTTGATGCCAATCTCATAGGCCTGGCTGCTTTCCGCATCCAGGGGGGTGCTGGTGTCGGAGTCGTAGGCGAGGTCGACCGGACTTGGAGGCGCGTAGGCGGTGGCGACCTTGGCGAAGAGGGAAGTGCGGCTGTCGCGCAGGTGGTGGATGAGCATCAGGTTGCCGGTGGTCTCATCGGCGTAATCCGAATACTGGTCGTGGCGCAGGCCGGTGCGCAGTTCGGTGTCCGGACCGAGCAGCCAGAGGAGCTGGGCATAGGTGCCGATCTGCTGGAAACTTTCGGCATAGGGATTGGCCGGATCGAGCGGCTTGGTGGTGTCGATGTTGGTGTTGAGGATGTCGTCGTTGCGGAACACGGCACCGACACTCAAGAGCGACTGGTCGGGAAGGGAATAATCGACTTGCAGGTTGATCTCGTCGCTGATGACCTCGATGCGATTGCTGACCGGGAAGTCGCCGAGGTAGGTCCACATCGCGTCATAGGCGGGGTTGATCTCGAAGATGTCGGAGTTGCGCTCGGCACGCGAATAGAAGAGGTGCACTGAGAGCTCGTCGCTGAGGTAGCGGATGCCGGGGGAAACCAGCCAGCTGCTGGTGTCCTGGTAATCTGAGGGCGTGGGATTGAGCGTGTTGCCGGGAAGCTGCTTCTGGTTGTCGAAGCCGGTCGCCACCAGTTCGAGCAGGAGATTCTCGCTGAGTTGATAGTCCAGGCGCGAGACGAAGCTTTGCTGCTTGTAGGCATCGTTGGGGCGTTCGTTGTCGGTGCTCAACCAGGAGCCCGACAGGCTGTAGCCCGCCACATCACTTCCACCGCGGGCGTCCAAGCCGCTTCGCTGGTAGTTGTTGGAGCCCGCTTCGGCAAAAATGCTGCCTTCGTGCCCGCCGAGTCCGAGGCCGGAGCGCAGGCGCTTGTCGATCACACCACCGATGTTGCTGCTGCCGTATTGCACGCTGGAGGGGCCGCGCTGGATTTCCAGGCTGCTGACTGCACCCAGGCGGAGGAAGCCGAGGTCATACTGGTTGCCGAAGCCGGGGCTCAGCCGGCGGCCGTCGACAAAGATCGAGCTGTGGTTGCTCTCGGTGCCGCGGATGGAGAGCGAGGTGAGGTTGCCGAGTCCGCCATTGGACCATAGGACCATGCCGGGCTCGCGTTGCAGGCTGTCGGTCAGGGAGGTGTCCTGCCAGGCCATGATCTCCTTCCGGGTGATGGCGGTGACCGAAGGAGAAACCCGTTCCGGCCCCAGGGGGGTGCGGGTGCTGACCACAATGGTGGGCTCCAGCTCGGAATGAATGGGGTGGGTAACAGCGCCGTGGGCTCCGCTTGCGCAGACAAATGCGCAGAGGGCCGCGACACTCCAATGGATGCCTGCTTGAGGCTTGGGGTGTTTCTTCATGTATGGTGTCCAATTCCCGTAGATCGCGGGTGGTTGAATCTTCCCTTCTGGCGGGTGATCTGGCTGTCCCGGGCTGGGTGGGCCCGGGGGTCACAGTGGCGATACCGCGCTGGAATTTCACCAGCTTCTCCGTCTATTTCCTGCCCGGCGGGGGATTCCCATAGGCTTCCGGAAGAGAGCCGGCATCTCTGCCGACGCCGGGGGTGATAGGGGGCTGCCGTATCCCCTGCAAGCCTGGTCTTTGCTTTTTGTGGATGGCTTGTGGCTTGACCTTGAGGGCCAGCCAGCGTTCCTTCCCCACCCGCACATCGCGCCACTTCCCCCCCTCTCGTCCATGTTACGCCAAGTCCTCAAGTCCAAGCTGCACCGCGCCGTCATCACGGATGCGGACGTGAACTACGAAGGCAGCATCGAAATCCCGCGCGATCTGATGGATGTGGCCGATCTCTGGCCCGGCGAAAAGGTACTGGTGGCTTCGATCACCACGGGAGCCCGCCTCGAAACCTACGTGCTCGAGGGCAAGCCCGGTACGGGCAAGATCCTCATCAACGGCGGGGCGGCCCACCTGATCCGCGAAGGCGAGCGGGTGACCATCATGGCCTTTGC
>JAWVYP010000280.1:0-3286 GCA_033722655.1 Akkermansiaceae bacterium
CAAGGGGTGACCGACATCCGCCGGCACATGAACTGGCTCGATGACGACCTCGCCAGCCGTACCGTCGAAGACCGCGTCGAGATGTTCCGCAAGTTCATGGGAGACGACTACGGCGGCTACGGCATCGCCGAAGACCGAGTCCGACAAGCCCAAGTCGTTGAGCATGATCCACCCCATCCACAAGGAGGACGGGACCCTCAACGAGTTTTCCTGGCTGGCCATCCTGCTTGGCTACCCCGTGCTTGGTATCTGGTACTGGTGCTCCGACCAGACCATCGTGCAGCGCGTATTGGGCTCCAAAAGCGAGCGCGATGGCCAGAATGGAGCGATTTTTGCCGGCTTCCTCAAGATCCTGCCCCTCTTCCTCATGGTGGTGCCCGGGGTGATCGCCCTGGTCCTGGCCAAGAACGGGGTGATGGCGGAATTCGGTTACAAGAACAATGGGGACGTGGACTACGACAAGACCCTGCCCAACCTGATCAACCTATTGATTCCCGAAGGGCTCAAGGGCCTGATTGCGGCCGGTCTGCTGGCCGCCCTGATGAGTACCATCGCCTCAGCCCTCAACAGCTGTGCGACTTTGATTTCCTTCGACATCCTCAAGCGCCTGAAGCCGGAGTCTCCCGACCAGAGCCTGGTCAAGGCGGGCCGGATCAGTGCCGGGGTGATCATGGTGCTGGCCATGCTGTGGTCCACCCAGGGCGAGCAGTTCGGCACCATCTTCGAGGCCATCAACAAGATCCCCATGATCTTCGCGCCCGCGGTGACCACCGTGCTGGTGCTGGGGGTGTTCTGGAAACGGGGCAACAACAAGGCGGCGATCAGCACTTTCATCGTGGGCTGCACCCTCGGCCTCATCTACTTCGTGCTCGATATGCCCAACGTCGGCAAAATGCTCCTCAGTGACGCCCCTGAAGAATTCAAGGGCCTGGTCAGCGATCCCCGGGTCGGCCCCGGCATTCCCTTCATGCTCGCCGGTCCCATTCTCTGTGCGATCTGCATTGTGACCTATGTCATCGTGAGTTTCGCCACTCCGCCGCCACCGGCCGCCCAGCTCGAAAATGCCTGCTGGGGTAGCCCCATGAAGGCGCTGGCCAGTGGCAAGTTCAGCGGCCTCACCGATCCGCGCACCCTTTCGGTGCTGCTCTTCGCTCTGATGGTCGTGCTCTACTTCTTCCTCAAATAATCACATGCCCGACACCATGAAAGCCTGGGTGCTCCACGGCGAAAAAGACATCCGACTCGAAGAGCGCGACACGCCCAAGCCGGCCGCCGGCGAGGTGCTGGTCGGCATGCGCGCCGCAGGCATCTGCGGCAGCGACTTGCACTATCACGCCCATGGCCGCTGCGGCAACTTCGTGCCCACCCGCCCCTTCATCCTCGGCCACGAGTTCGCCGGCGAGATTGTCGCAGTAGGCGAAGGGGTGGAGGAGTCGCGCATCGGTGAGCGGGTGGCCATCGATCCCTCGCGTCCCTGCGGGACCTGCCGCCTGTGCCGGGAGGGCCGCTACAACCTCTGTCCGGAGATGGTCTACTTCGGCTCGGCCAGCGTGGTGCCGCCCAGTGAGGGTTGCTTTTCGGAGTTCGTTGCCGCACCCGCGCGCAATGCCTGGCGCCTGCCCGAAGGCTTCGACTATTCGCTCGGCGCCCTGCTCGAGCCGATGAGCGTGTCCATGCACGCCGTCCAGCGCAGTGGAGGAGTGGCCGGCAAGCCGGTGCTGATCACCGGTGGTGGCACCATCGGCCAGATGATCTTGCTCTGCGCCAATGCCTGTGGTGCGAGCCGGGTGGTGGTCTCCGATCCCCGCCCCTTTGCCCGCGACTTTGCGATCCAACAGGGAGCGGCCGGCGCGATCGACCCGACTGCCGGAGATGTGGCCCATCAGGCCAAGGCCCATGCGGCGGATGGCTTCGAGGTGGTCTTCGAGGCGGCTGGCGTGGGGGCCGCCCTCCGCCAAGGCATGGAGCTCGCCGCCAAGGGCGCGACCGTGGTTCAGGTCGGCACCCTGCCCGATGGTACCGAAATCCCCGCCAACCTGCTGCTCACCCGCGAACTCGACTACAAGGCCTCCTGGCGCTTCGCCAATGTGTTTGAGCGCGTCATCGACCTGATCGAAAGCGGCAAGATCGACCCCAAGCCGCTGATTTCCGGCGTCTACCCCATGGACTCCCTGCCCGAGGCCATCGAGCAGGCCGGCGGGGGTGGCGAGGTGGTCAAAATCCAAATCAAAAACCCGGCCTGATTGTCTCGCCGGGCTCACTCACTCATGGAAACCACGACCCTCGGAAAAACCGGCCTCAACGTTTCGCGCATCAGTTTTGGTGCCTCTGCCCTCGGTGGCGTCTTTCGCGACATCGATGAAAAGGACGGCATCGCCGCCGTCCACGAAGCGCTCGAGGAAGGCATCAACTACTTTGACGTCGCCCCCGCCTATGGTGGCACCGCTGCCGAGACCGTTCTCGGCAAGGCCTTGCGCGGCATCCAGCGCGAGCGCTACGTGCTCTCGACCAAGGCCGGCAAATACACCGAGCCCGGCAGCTATGGCAAGGACGAGCTCAACTACTCCGAGGAGCGCATGCGCAGGGGGCTGGAGCAAAGCATGGAGCGCCTGGGGGTGGACTACATCGACATCGTTCACCTCCACGACTTTGAATACCAGGGCGGCGCCAAGACCGAGATGGCCTTTGAGGAGGGCTTTCCGGCCCTGCAGAAATTCAAGCAAGAGGGCTTGATTGGCGCAGTCAGTGCCGGCATCTATCCGCTTGAGCTGTGGCAGCGCGTGATCGCCGATGCTCCGGTCGACTGCATCCTCACCCATAATCACTATTGCCTCAACGACACCCGCGGGCTGGAACTGGTTCCCGGCTGCAAGGAGAAGAACATCGGCATGATCAACGCCTCGCCCTTTGCCAGTGGCTTGCTGACCGGCGGGGAAGTGGCCGACTGGCATCCCGCCAATGAAGAGCAGCGTGCCATCTACGAGCAGGCCTCGCATTGGTGCAACGAGCAGGGCGTGCCCATCGCCAAGCTTGCCCTGCAGTTCGCCTGCCACAGCAAGGACTTCCACACCACCATGTTCAGCACCGCACGCCTCAGCTCGCTCAGGCGCAACCTGAAGTGGATCGAGGAGCCCTATGAGGAAGAATTGATTCGGGGCGTGCGTAAGATCCTCGAGCCGGTGATGGACCACCCGTGGGACTACGACGCCGGCGTCGACAAGGTCAACTGATCCACGGTCAGCCAGCATTCCACTCATGAAAAGCCTCATTGCCTTCACCGCCCTTC
>JAWVYP010000281.1:0-3245 GCA_033722655.1 Akkermansiaceae bacterium
CTGGTCTACTTCAGCCGGATGTTCATCCACGAGTCGCTGTTGGTGCTCAGTGGAGCCGCCCTGATGGGCGTCTGCATGGCTTTTCCCCGGTGGGGTCTGCCGGGTGTGTTGTTGGGGCTGATGTTTGCTGCCAAGGAGAGTTTTGCCATCAGTGTGCTCGCCTGGGCAGCGGCCATCGGCGTGCTGTTGATTCAGGAGCGCAGGGCGCTCAGCGCGGAAGCGATCCGTCAATGGCTGGCCAAGCACGGCAAGGGCCTTGTGACCTCAGCGGCCACTGCCGCCTTCACCGCGCTCATCTGTTACACCCATGGCTTCACCCATCTGCAGGGAGCTGTGGACATGGTGAAGACTTACTTTGTCTACGATACCGTGGAGGGTCACGACAAATCCTGGGACTACTACCTGCAATTGCTCGCGCTGCCCGAAAAGTCGGCCGGTGTGTGGTGGTATGGCACCCCGGTGGTGATGCTGGCGCTCTATGCTTACGCGCTGAGCTGGACCCGGTGCGTCGAGCGCAATCAGCGCCGCTGGATTCAGTTGCTCGCTCATTCGGCGCTCGCCCATCTCGTGATCTACTCGCTCTTCGCCTACAAGACCCCTTGGTTGGCCTGTTTTCCATGGGCCTTGATCTGTTGGCTGGCGGGCATGGCCTTCGTCAATTTCAGCAGGCAACTGCGCTGGGTGCAGCTTGTGCTCTTGCTGTTTCTGACCGCCACTTTGTGGACCCAATTCAAGCAGACCCGCCTCGCCTGTGAACGCCTGCATTCCGACGCCCGCAACCCCTACGCCTATGTACCGACCCGGCCCGATCTGGAGAGGATGGAGGAGTGGCTCGACAAGCTGCGGGCGATGGAGGGCGGAGAGCCATTGGACCGGGCCGCGGTGATCGGCACCGGCTATTGGCCGCTGCCCTGGTATCTCCGGAAGTTCGATCAGGTGGGGTATTGGCAGCAAGCTCCCGAGGACCTCGAATCCTATCCGCTGGTCCTGATGATGCCGGAACCCAACGCCGCGTTGGGAGGCAGACTCGACGAGACCCACGTGCCGCTGCCTCACGGGTTGCGCGATGGAGTTCCCTTGCAGATGTATCTGAGTCGGGCGATCTGGGATCAATGGATGAACACGCCATGAGCAACAGCCCCATGAGCGAAGCCTTTGTGCATGAGCACGAGGCGATGAACACCACCTTCACCCTGCGGCTGCTGGGCATGGACGAGGCCTCGGCCCGCAGTCTGGCCCAGCTGTGCGTTGAGAAGGTCGATCAGCTTGAAAGTCAGCTCAGCCGCTTTGTGGAAGGCAGTGATGTTTCACGCATCAACGCCCTGCCCGACGGCGAAACACTCTACATCAGCGAGAACTGCCACCGCTGCCTGCTGCTGGCGATGGAGGCCGCGGCGCAGACCCACGGTCTTTTCGATATCACGCTGGGCAAGCGCATCGAACACCGCAAGAAGCACGGGGAGGGGCCGCTGCCCGAGTTGCATGGACGGCTCAAGGTGCATCCCGACGTGCCGGCGGTCACCTGCGAGCAAGAGGGCCGCGAAATTGATCTCGGCGGCATCGGCAAGGGTTTCGCCCTGGACGAGTTGCGCCACTTGCTCGTGGAGTGGGATTGCGAGGCGGCTCTGTTGTGCGCCGGTGCCAGCTCGATGCTGGCCCACGGCTCCAAATCATGGCCGGTTGAGCTGGGCGGTGCCGAAAACGGCAAACCCATTGAGCTTCAAGACATGGCGCTGAGTGTCTCCGGAACCGGCATTCAGGGCAGTCACCTGATTCATCCCTGGGGCGAGGAAGCGATGCCCGAAAAGCCATGTGACCGCGTCTGGGTGCTCGCCGATTCGGCGGCGAGCGCCGAAATATGGTCGACGGCTCTGATGTTGATCGCGCCCGAGGAGTTCGAAGATGCGCTCTCCGGTGCCGGGGGCATCCGGGAAGTTCACGCTCAACGCGAGGCAGGAGTTTGGCGGGTGCTCTGACCCGGATCAGAGCGCGTCCGGATCGAGCGGCATTTCGTCGAGTCGGCGATCAAGATACTCCTGGGGTGTCACGTTTTCGATGTGGCCGTCGATGAAGAGGACCGGGAAGCGGCCCTCGACCAGGAAACCGCGAATGGTGCCGGTCTCGAACTCGTCGATCTGGGCTTCATCATAGCGGTAGTAGTAATTGTCGGCGGGAGCGACGATGGGAGTGCGGGTCGGATCGCTGATGTAAGCCATCGGCACCAGAGTCCTCTCCAGAGTGGCTTCGTCGCCGGCCGGGTTGGCTTCGGAGGTCCGGTAGTTTTCGGGCAACATCAGGTTGTAGCCGTATCCGGGGTTGAGTGGACCGAAACCACGCGGGCTGGCGCTCTCTGAGAACAGGGGGTTTTCCAGAAACAGCTCCTGGCTGTCCCAGAAGCTCTCCTCCTTGAATCGGGCGGGATCGGTGGTCTCAAACATCATGGAGAGGATGATTTCATGCCACAACGCGTCGGGGTCGAAGCTGCCGTCGGGCTGCTCGAGATCGCCACGGCAAGGCAGCAACATCTGCTGGTTGTCGGTGGCGTAGGCGGTGACGAATGAACTGATCTGCTTCATGTTGTTGGCCATGACCGAGGCCCGGGCCTTGAACAGTATGTTTTTTCCAACACCGATGCCGACCGCGCTGAGCACCACGATGATGGCGATGACGATCAGTAGCTCAGTGAGGGTGAATCCTTTGGCTTGTTTGCGCTTCATGACTTGATTGGGTTGTTGTTGGGTTTTGAAAATTTCGGCCGGGGTCAGCGGGTCACTGCGTGGAGAGGATTTCGACGGCCGCCTCGTTCTTGTATTCCCTGGCGATGTCGAGGGCGGTCACGTCGTCATTGGATTTGATGGAGGGGTCGACCTTCTGGCTGAGCAGGTATTCGATGAGTTCCTTGCCGCCGCTGGCCGCCGCTTCGTGCAGGGGAGTGCCACCGCGTTTGCTGAGAGCATCGGCTTTGGCACCACCTTCGATCAGGGCCTTGGAGGTTTCCAGTTGGTTTTTGGCCGCCGCGTGGTGAAGGGGGGTCCAGCCGTCCTTGTCCAGGACATTGGGCTTGGCGCCGGCCTCCATCAGGGCGGTGACGATTTCGGGGCTGTTGCGATCGATGGCAAGATGCAGGGGGGTGCGCTTGGAAGCGTTGCTGGTATTGGGATCTGCGCCTTTTTCGAGAAGCAGTTTGGTGGCCTCGACCTTTTTGCGCAGGACCGCCAGCTCCAGCGGGGTGCGGGATCCGGCCC